>JAAWNF010000002.1 GCA_022798795.1 Bacilli bacterium | reverse complement strand
TAAAAAAGTGAATAGTTATGAAATGAAAATTACTTGTAAGTCTTGTGAAACGATTTATCAAAAAGAAAAAAAATAAGTTTTGTATGATTGTAATCTCTTTCATATTATTAGCTCCTTCTTTGTTTAATGATTATCTCTTCAAATAAAAGTAGAGATAAATGTTAGCAATAATAGCACAATTGGAAAGTTTGGTTGGTAGAAAAGAACAAATAAAAATTATATACTAAATTTAGAGGTGGATAAAATGAGTTTTGGAAATAATTTATTTCAAGCAAGAAAAAAAGTAGGGTTATCGCAAGAAACCGTTGCCGAAAAATTAGGGGTAAGTAGACAAACCATTTCAAAATGGGAGACAGATGAAACAATTCCTGATATTTATCAATCAAAGAAATTGGCAAAACTATATCATCTTTCATTAGATGAATTAATAGAATTTGATGCAGATGTAAAGGAGATTGAACAAATAATAAAAAATACAAATGAAAAGACAGAAGCAAAAATAAATTGGACGAATGTGTGGGGAAAAAAGTATCCTATACTTGTATCATATCAAAAAAATGTTGATACAAAAAAATATGCCAGTCAAATTAGAGAAATGTTAGAAGAGTTAAAAACTGTTTACGAATATAATGAATTGGATAGTATGCTAGTTTTAAAAGATATTCTTTATCAGGAGTGGAAAGATAAAAAGTAATGTAGATTATTTATATCATGAAAAACGAAAGTTGATAATCTTGTAAAGGAAGCTATAAAGTTTCACTTTTTTTTCTTTGGTTGCAATTTTATATTATGAAATAATATAATGTTTTTATATAAGGAGATAGATTGTATGAATAAAGTAATTATTTTTGATTGGGGTGGAATTGTAGAAAGTCATGAGAATGATTGGAAAGACTTAAAAGAAGCAAAGGTAAGAGTAATTAAACGCTTTAATGGTTCATTAACAGATAAAGAAGTATTAGATAGGTGGACAGACAAAACGTCAAAAGGGATTGCAATAGGTGCTTCTAACAATATAGAAGATATCAAAGATTGGGTAAATTTAGTTCAACAAAATATGGGAATTGAGATTCCATTTGATGAATTTAAAAGAGTATATGAAGAAGAATTATCAGTTGTAAAATATTATAAAGATGTGGTTGCCTATGCTCACTCATTAAAAGAAAAGTGTAAAATCGCAATTCTATCCAATTTAACTCCCTTTGATAAAAAAAGAATTGATATGCAATATGATTTGAGTAAATTTGATTATGTTTATTTATCTTTTGAGATAGGTTTAAGAAAACCAGATAAGAGAGTTTATGAATATGTATTAAAAGATTTAAATATTTTACCTGAAAATATATTGTTGATTGATGATGACACGAATAATATTCTAATGGCCAAAGAATATGGTTGGAAGACCTGTCAAGCTTATGGATATGAATTGGATAAAATTCAAAAATGTGTAGAAGAATTTTTATGTTAATTTGAAAATAATAGCTTTATACTATGCAAACATTTTTCATAATATGATATACTATTAGTAGTTAAATGAATTGGAGGGAGAATATGAAAAAGATTTTATTTGTAGTAGGAGCTCTTTCTCTTATTTTTGGAGCAGAAAGAGTATATGCATATATACAAGATTGTCCTAGAAGAGTAGAAAATGCAAGTGTAGAATAAGAAGAAGTTTATAATAACACTTATCATCATGAAGAATATCATGCGAATTGTAACTATCCAAATTGCAATCAAACAAATCACACAGAGTACCACTCTAATTGCAATTATCCAGACTGTAATCAAACAAATCATCAGGGGTATCAATCTAATGGATATCAATACCATGGTGGAGGACATCATAATGGTGGACATAATAGACATCAAAATTGTCGTTAATTTGTAAAAACCAAACAGTAAAAGGAGAAATAAAATGGAGTATAAAATATGTCAAAGTTGCGGAATGCCTATAGAATCAAAGGAACAATTGGGTAGAAATAAAGATGGAAGTATCAATATAGATTACTGTAAATTTTGCTTTGAAAAAGGGGAATTTATAGATAAAGTTTCAATGGAAGAATATATTCTTATGTGTTCAAAATATGGAGAGCAAGCAGGAATGACCAATGAAGAAATGAAAAAATACTGTGAAAAACTGTTCCCTACTTTAAAAAGATGGAAATGTACTTGTACAGAGGAATGTGCTAGTGGATATAATCCAAATTGTACTTGCACCAATCCAGAATGTCATTGTACAGAAAAATAGGAATATGCTAGACAAAACAAATATAAAAGATTGGCAAAAAGAATTAAATGCCGTTTTAGAAGAAGAAGGAATTAAAAACCAAGAGTTTTTTACCTTTATGAAAGGAAAAATCAAAAGATTACCACTATCAGTTGAAGATTTTGAATGGGGAGTATTTCCAATGATAGGAGAAAATGGAACTTTAATAGATATTAGAATGGTTATTCCAATTATTTATGATGTGAAATCTTTATGTGTTAACATTCACGAATATACACATGCTTATGAAGTTTATTCTTATTTAGGTAGAACCTATGAATGGCATACTGAAGAAAGTGAACAAAAAGCTTGTGATGCAGAAAAAAGATATTTAAAAAAAATAGGAAAACAATTATAAATTGATTTTTAATAGAAGCAGATATAGAAAAAGTATCTGCTTTTTTACTGACTAGAAGAAATTTAACATTTGATGATATAATGAATATGGTGATAGCATGAAAAATAATCGTTTATTTGGAATATTATATTTACTACTTTCTAATAATACCATAACTGCCAAAGAATTATCAGAATATTTTGAAGTATCTACTAGAACAATTTATAGAGATATTGAAGTGTTAAGCGAATTTCATATTCCAATTTATATGAGCAAAGGAAAAAATGGGGGCATCCATCTATTAGAAAACTATAAATTTGATAAAGCTTTATTAACAGAAGAAGAACAGAACCAAATTCTATTTTCCTTACAGGGTATGAATAAGCTACACGTCATGAATAACGATACCTATGAAAAAATGAAGCATCTATTTACCAAAACAGAAGAAGAATGGTTTGATGTAGACTTTTCTATCTGGAGTAATTCTAAAACTCATCAGGAAAGCTTTGAAATGATAAAAAAAGCGATTATCTATAAATCTGTAATTACTTTCTCTTATTTTAGCTCTTATGGAACTTGTACCAAAAGAAAAGTAGAACCCATAAAGCTTTGCTTTAAATATAACTCCTGGTATTTATGTGGTTTTGATGTCGATAAAAATGATTACCGATTCTTTAAAATTATGAGAATAAAAGAATTGATGATATTAGAAGAAACATTCGATAGGACCATAGATATGAAAATCGAATTGCATGATGCTCCGCCCAAAATGATAACATTGATTTTACAAATTGATAAAACTTTAGCATATAGAGTATATGACGAATTTGAGGAAACAGCTATTCAAAAGAAAGAAAATGGTGATTTCTTAGTATCTGTAGAATTTCCATACAATGATTGGATTTATGGATATATTCTTTCCTTTGGAGAACATATAAAAGTACTAGAACCAAAAGAAGTAAAAAAAGAAATCATAGAACGATTAAGAAAAAGCCTAGAACAATATTCTTAATATGACAATCAGTTGTCATATTTAACTAAGTATAATAATTGTTAGAAAAACAGAAAGGAAGATACTATGGCTTTTGATTATAAAAAAGAATATAAAGAATTTTATATGCCAAAAAATGCCCCAAGTATTATAGAAATCCCAAAAATGAATTACATTATAGTAAAAGGAAAAGGGAATCCAAATGAAGAAAATGGAGACTATAAAAAGTCGATTGGACTATTATATGGAATTGCCTTTACCATTAAAATGAGCTACAAAGGAGCCCATCAAATAAAAGGCTTTTTCAACTATGTTGTGCCTCCATTAGAAGGACTTTGGTGGCAAGAGGGAAGTAACACTATAGATTATCAGAAAAAAGAAACATTTCATTTCCTTTCCATGATACGATTGCCAGACTTTGTAACAAAAGAAGATTTTGACTGGGCTATCAAAGAAGCAACAAAGAAAAAGAAACAAGACTATAGTAAAGTGGAATTTTTTACTTATGAAGAGGGAACTTGTGTTCAGTGTATGCATATTGGTTCCTATGATGAAGAACCCAAAACATTAGAATTGATGCATCAATTGATGATAGAACAAGGTTATGAATTAGATATCACAGAGAAAAGATTTCATCATGAAATATATTTAAGCGACCCAAGAAAATGTGCACCAAATAAATTAAGAACAGTTATTAGACATCCAATTAGGAAAATAAAGGCGGAAATAAAATGAATGAATATATCAATTTAACACTAGAAAATATCGATAGCGAACATTTATGTTGTGCAATAGGAGATAAAAAGCATCAAAATGGTGTAGATAGCAAAAAAGAATGGATAAAAAGCAAATTAAAAGATGGTCATGTATTTAGGAAATTAAATGCCAGAGGAAAAACATTTATTGAATATGAACCCATTGAAACAGCATGGGTACCAATCAGTGGGAAAAAGTATCAATATATCTATTGCCTATGGGTGGCAGGAAGTTTTAAAGGAAAAGGAATTGCAAAAGAATTATTAGAATATGCAATTGAAGATTCCAAAGAAAAAGGAATGAGTGGTATCTGTACTTTAACTTCAAAAAAGAAAAAACCATTTATTGGAGAAAAAAAGTTTTATCTTCACTATGGTTTTCAAGTAGTAGATGAAATAGAGGATTATGAATTATTAGCGCTCTCCTTTAATAACGAAGAAACGCCAAAATTTAACGCTTCAGCAAAACAAATGAAAATAGAAGAGGATATGTTCACAATTTACTATAGTCCAGGATGTCCCTATGTAGAATATGAAATAAAAGAATTAACAGAGTATTCAAAAGAAAACCATGTTCCTATCCATTTTGTAAAAATAGACACTTTAGAAAGAGCAAAAGAAGTTCCATGTGTCTTTCAAAATTGGGCTAATTTTTATAAAGGAAAATTTGTATCAAATACAATATTAAATGCCAACTCTTTTGAAAAATTGATAAACCATGAAAAATGATAAGAATATATTATTGCAAAATATTGAAAAACTTCATACAACAGAAATGGGGAAACTGAGAATAGAAAAAAATCTAAATCTAAAAGAAGATGCAGTTTGTTATTGCAAGCAAATGATTAAAAATAATAAAAGTTATATTTATAAACAAGGGAAAAATTGGTACTGTGAAATAGATAACATAAGAATTACAATCCATTTCCATAGCTATACAATTATTACAGCTCATATCGTAAAAAGTACTCATTAAGTAGTGCTTTTTTGATATATAAAACAAAAAGAAACGATATCAAAAAATAATTTCTTATGATACAATAATAAGAAAAAAAGTCATATTGGAGTGTGAAGTAAAAATGGAAAGAATGAGGAATTATTGAAAACAAATATTTATTATAAATCATTATATTTAAAATCGATACAAAATAATTAATACTACCATTTGGTAGTTTTTCTTTATAAGTATGTTATAATGTAGTAAAGAGTGAGGGATACTATGAATTATTTTTTATCGCTGATAAACCTAGAAATATGGAATATGCTAGAAGAAGTAAAAAAGGAAGGACATATAGAAACAGTACTTGCTACCAAAGAAATGAAACCAAGAGATATTGTATTTTTTTATATTGGAAAAGAGAGAAGTTTAGAAACTGCGGGTATTTATGCAACGGGTGAAGTCATGACAAATCCATATATTTATTATGGAAAACCAGAAGAATATTGTCACCAAAAAAATTCTGTTGATGTCCAATTCATAAAATTTGAATGTAATGAGCCATTTATTACTTATGATGAGTGTAAAAAATATATCAACCAATTTCGTTCTACACACCGATTAGAAGAAAAAGCAGGAAAAAAACTATATGAAATGATGTTACATCCAAAACGGAAAAAAGAAGTTCAATTAAATAAAAAAATAAAAGAATATTTAGAAAAAAATAATCCAAATGAGTTTTTGATAAGAATAGAAACTGATTTAAAGGTAAGAGAAGAGTTTATCAAAAAATTTACAATTCCATTTATTAAAAATATGGATTATGATGATTATGTTATGGGAAAAGCAGAAACAAGTGAGACAGGAAGAAATAGCTTTTGTTATATATTAGAACGAAAGCTTCAAAAATTAGGAGAAGCAAGAGGGGCCAATGTTACAAAGTTTGGATTTTGGTATGATAAAAAAACACAGCACTATGACTGGAACAAACCTTATGGAGTGACCATAGAAGAGGCTTTTTCAAATCTAAAACAGGAACTAATTTCTTTAATTATTAATGGCAATAACCATAGTTATGAAGAAATCGCAAACTCTTCTTTTGCTCCTACTGTAAGAAGCAAAATACTAACTACTTATTATCCAGATAGTTATTTAGGAATTTTTAAAGAAGAAGATGTGGACAAATTCTTAAATGCTTTAGAGATTCATTATGATATATATAAATATAATACCGCTGAAAAGAAAAAATTATTATTAAAAGAGTGGAAAGAAAATCATCCATTGTTAAAGGAAATATCTGATTACTATTTTGTAATTTTTTTATATGATACTTTCGCGCATGAACTAGAAATAGAACATACTGTGAACGGAGAATTGGATTATGATTTTGAATTTGTAAATTTTCATTATCTAGGAATACATGAAGCAGAAAAAAAAGAACGCATTCGGTCTAGAGATACTGATTATGAAAAAATGAATCGGAATAAAAAAGATATTGGAGATAGGGGAGAAACAGCGGTCCTAAATTATGAAAAGAAAAAATTAATAGATGCTGGATTAGAAAAATTAGCTTCTCAAGTCGCAAAAAATCCAAATGATGCAGCAGGATATGATATCGATTCTTTTGATATTCATGGGCAAGAAATTCATATAGAAGTAAAAACAAATTCAGGAAATAGTTCTAAAACAGTAGCTTTCTATCTTACTAATCGGGAATTAGAGAAAATGAAAGAGGATGATAAATACTATATTTATTATTTATATAATATCAAAAAGAAAATTAAATGTCATATTATAAATCGAAATAACTTATTAGAATTTGAATCGTTATTTGAACCAATAGCGTATAAAATAAATCTAGATGTAGAGGTTATTTCGTGAACCAAGGAAAAAGAGATAAATTTTGCGGAATATGATGTCAGAAATTGGAAGCATTTCATTTTTTTGAAGAATACCAAAATTAGAGAATTTTATTGGATTCTCTTTTTTGTATTCAAAAGAAAAGCATGTCAATATAAAATTTCTAGAAATGGAGGTAAATCTATGAAATTGAGATAAAAATTTCGCAAAAATAATAATTCTTTGTACAGATTTTTAAAATTGATTTATATTTCTTTCCTAATTTGGAAAATTCTATTTTTGACATATCAGAAATTCCCATATATGATACCTATACTGATACATTACATAGCAAAAAGGAGTGAGAGAATGGTAGAAGATATCACTGGGTTTCAAGAAATTATAAATATGATAGAAGAAAGAAGACATAATGCTTATAGAAAAGTGAATGAAGAGATGATTTTTCTATATTGGGATATTGGAAAATATGTAACTGAAAAAATTAAACAGGATAATTGGGGGAGTAAGACCGTTGAAAATCTGGCTGCCTATATAAAAAATAAATATCCTACATTAAAGGGCTTTAACCGTGCAGGAATTTATCGAATGAAACAATTTTATGAAACATATTGTGAGTTTCCTGAAATTGTCTCGACACTGTTGAGACAAATTAATTGGTCTAATCATGTTGAAATATTATCAAAAGTGAAAACGATAGAGGCCAAAAAATTCTATATAGCACTTTCCATAAAAGAACAATATTCAGCAAGAGAATTGTCTCGTCAGATTAGGAGTGGGTATTATGAACGCTATATGATTTCTAAGAACGCACCATTTAGTCAAAAGCTACTTATCAATGAAACAGAAATCCCAAATTCAAGATTTTTGGACATCTACAGTTTTGAATTTTTAAATTTGCCTTTAGAACACTCAGAAAAAGATTTCAGAAAAGCAATCATGGTAAATTTTAAAAAATTTATTTTGGAAATAGGAAAATCTTTTACTTTTATAGGAGAAGAATATCGAATACAAGTAGGCGGAGAGGATTTTTATATCGATTTATTGTTTTATAACCGTGATTTATCTTGTTTAGTCGCTTTTGAACTAAAAATTGGAGCTTTTGCACCTGAATACATTTCAAAAATGGATTTCTATTTAGAAGCTTTGGATAGGCAAGTGAAAAAAGAGCATGAAAATCCTTCCGTTGGCATTATTTTATGTACCAATCGAAATAAAGAAGTTGTAAAATATTCTATGAATAGAAGCATGTCACCAACATTAGTGTCTGAATATCAAGTGAAATTAATTGACACAAAAATTTTAGAGCATAAATTAAAAGAAATCAAAGAATATGTAGAAGAAAGCAAGATGGTAGATTGACATAAAAAAAATAAAATGCTAATATGCTTAGTAGTATGGAGAAAAAGAGTGCAAAAAAAGGAGAATGCTATGCTAAAATTAAAAAATATAAAAAAAACTTATGTTTCAGGAGATGAACAAGTAAAAGCGTTAAAAGGAATTGATATTGAATTTAGAAATTCTGAATTTGTTTCTATATTAGGACCTAGTGGATGCGGAAAAACAACGTTATTAAATATTATTGGAGGGTTAGACCGCTATACCAGTGGAGACTTAATTATAAATGGAAAATCGACAAAGAATTTTAAAAATAGAGATTGGGATGCCTATAGAAATTATTCTATTGGATTTGTATTTCAAAGTTATAATTTAATTGGTCATCAAACTGTACTTTCCAATGTAGAACTTGCGCTTACTATTTCTGGAGTATCTAAAAAAGAACGAAGAAAAAGAGCGATAGATGCGTTAAAATCAGTAGGACTAAAAGACCAAATTCATAAAAGACCGAATCAATTATCAGGTGGTCAGATGCAAAGGGTTGCAATTGCAAGAGCACTTGTTAATAATCCTGATATCATCTTAGCAGATGAACCAACTGGTGCTTTGGACACAAAGACAAGTGTTCAGGTGATGGAAATTCTAAAAGAGATTTCAAAGAATAAATTAATTATTATGGTTACACATAATCCTGATTTAGCAGAAAGCTATTCTAGTAGAATTATTAAAATTTTAGATGGAAAAATTACAGATGACTCAAATCCAATTGAAAAAGAAGAAAAGGAAAGCCCAAAAATAGAGACAATGAAAAGAACTTCTATGAATTTTTTCACAGCTTTTCGTTTAAGTTTGAACAATTTAATGACCAAAAAAGGAAGAACCATTTTAACTTCTTTTGCAGGAAGTATTGGAATTATTGGAATTGCTCTTATTTTGGCGATATCAACAGGCGTTCAAAACTACATTGATAGAGTAGAAAAAGACACCATTTCTTCCTATCCAATTATGATAGAGGAATCTACAATTGATATGTCTAGTATGCTTGAAGCTATGATGGGGAATAAAGATAGTAAGATAGAAGAAAAGGAAGATGGCAAAATCTATTCTGCTGATATTATGAATCATCTTTTAACAACGCTTTCTAATAAGATGGAAACGAATAATTTGAAAGAATTAAAAAAATATATAGAAGAAAATCGTTCTATCAAAGAAAATAGCTCAGCAATTCAATATTTATATAATTTGAATTTACAGCTTTATAAAAAAGATACAAGTAACGGAATTGTAAGAGTAAACCCAAGTACTGTTATGACTGCTATGGGAATGGGAGAAATGATGGAAGCATCAGAAAATTCTATGTTTTCTAACTTTATGGGACATTCAAGTAATGATGCCAATGTTTTTACAGAAATGTTAGATAACAAAGCATTACTAAAATCGCAATATGATTTAGTAGCAGGTGTATGGCCATCCAAATATAATGAAGTCGTTTTAATTGTAGGAAACGATAATGAAATTAGTGACTATACTTTATATGCCTTAGGATTAAAAGACCAAAAAGAGTTAGAAGAAAAACTTGCATCTGCAATGAAAGGTGAAAAACTAGAAGAAATAAAGCCAACCTCTTACACTTATGAGGAACTTCTAAATCTATCTTATAAACTTTTATTAAACTCTGATTATTACAAATATGAGAATGGAATCTGGATGAATAAAAGCGATGATGAGGAATATATGAAACAGAAAATAGAAGCAGCCGAAGAAATAAAAGTAGTTGGAATTATTAGACAAAATGAAGAGACTCTGGCACAAGGAATGACAGGTGGAGTAGGTTATTTAAAAGAATTAAAAGAATATGTCATACAAAAATCAAATGAGTCAGAAGTTGTAAAAGAACAAATGAAAAATCCAAACATTAATATTTTCTCTGGACTAGAATTTCCAAAGGAAAATGAAAATCCAAACTTTGATTTTAATTCTTTAACTCCAGAGCAAAAATATGCATTAAGTAATTTAAGTGCTGAGGAAATTGCAAAGATAATGGAAGCTTATACAGAAAATAAAAATGCCAGTTATGATAAAAACTTAATCAAGTTGGGAGCAATAAACTTAGATAGCCCAACAGGGATTTATATCTATCCAAAAGATTTTGAATCAAAAGATTCTATTTCAAATGCAATTGCAGAATATAATGATATTCAAAAGAAAAATGGAAAAGAAGAAAATATAATTAACTATACAGATATTGTAGGAATTATGTTAAAATCAGTCAGTCAAATTATAGATATTATCAGCTATGTTCTGATTGCATTCGTTGCTATTTCTTTAATTGTTTCATCTATTATGATTGGAATTATTACTTATATTTCGGTATTAGAAAGAACCAAAGAAATTGGAATTTTAAGAGCAATTGGAGCTAGTAAAAAAGATATTTCTAGAGTCTTTAATGCAGAAACTTTAATTGTTGGACTTATTTCAGGAGTGCTTGGAATTATCATTACCGTTTTACTGACATTGCCAATAAACTACATGATTTATCAACTTACAAATGTTAGTATTGTAACTGCAGTTCCTGTTGTAGCAGCTATTGTTTTGATTGTAATTAGTATGGGCTTAACTGTAGTAGCTGGTTTAATACCATCTAAGATTGCTAGTAAAAAAGACCCAGTCATTGCACTTAGAACAGAATAAGAAAGTGAATATTATGTTCACTTTTTTAATTTAGAAAATTGTAAATGAAACAAAATTATTTTATAATAATAAAAAGGAATGTGTTATGTATGTATAAAATATTAATTATAGAAGATGATAAAGATATTAATAATATGTTAAAACAGCTATTAGAAACCAATCATTATCAAGTTCTACAAGCGTTTTCTGGAACAGAGGGAGTATTGGTTCATAATGGAAATGTATCTTTGATTTTATTAGATTTGATGTTGCCAGGTAAAAATGGCGAGGAAATCTTAACTGAATTATTGAATAAATATCAGGTTCCCATTATTGTGATGAGTGCAATTCATGAAGTAGATAAAAAAGTAGACTTGTTTGAATTAGGAGCTGATGACTATATAACCAAGCCATTTGACAACAAAGAATTATTAGCACGTATCAAACTTGCTTTAAAACATCAAAATGGGAAAGAAAATAAAAGCATAATATCATTTAAAGATATTCTTATAAATAAATTAGACTATACAGTTACTTGTAATGGGAAACTTCTAAATTTAACTAAGCAAGAATTTGAATTATTGAAAACATTATTAGAAAATCCAACTAGAGTATTTACCAAATCTATGTTATTCGAACTTGTTTGGAAAGATGAATTTGTAGATGATAATACATTAAACGTTCATATTAGTAAGATTAGAAATAAATTAAAAGAATGTAATCAGGAAGAAGATTATATAGAAACGGTATGGAGTATTGGTTATAAAATGAAAAATTAAGAAAAAATTAAGAATTGGGTTAAGACTTTTTTAACACTTTTTTTATACAATAAAATTATGGAGGGATATATGTGAAAGAAGCAATTTTAAAAACCAATCAATTAACGAAAAAATATGATAATTTTACTGCTTTAGAAAATGTGAATATACAAATTAACAAAGGGGATATTTATGGGTTAATTGGTAGAAATGGGGCTGGAAAAACAACTTTGATGAAAGTGATTACAACCCTTACCAATAAGACAAGTGGGGAATATGAACTTTTTGGAGAAAAAGAAAATGTACTAGAAAAGAAAAAAAGAATCGGTTGTTTAATCGAAAATCCAGCTTTTTTCCCAAGTTTAACAGCCTATGAAAATTTAAAGTATTATTGTTTTCAGAAAGGGATTGCAGACAAAAATGTCATAGATGAAATACTAGAGTTAGTTGACTTAAAGGAAGCAAAAAATAAGAAATTTAAAAATTTCTCGTTAGGTATGAAGCAGAGACTTGGTATTGCCTTTGCAATATTAGATAGTCCAGACTTTATTATATTAGATGAACCAATTAATGGATTAGACCCAATTGGTATTAGTAAGTTAAGAGATACCTTTAAAAAGCTCAATACAGAAAAAAATATTACAATTATGATATCTAGTCATATTTTGTCAGAACTTTATATGGTGGCAAATCGTTTTTGCATCATAGAAAAAGGAAAAGTTATCAAAGAATTATCGAAAGAAGAACTTGATACAGAATGTAGTAAATGTATTGTGATTAAAACAGATGATACAAAAAAAGCAAGTGTTGTCTTAGAGACAAACTTGAAAACAACCAATTATAAAATTATAAATATAAATGAAATTAGACTATATGATTATTTAAACCATGCAGAAAAAGTATCCAAAGAACTTATCTCACATGATATTACTATTATGGGGTTATATGAAACTGGAATAACATTAGAGGAATACTTTAAAACTGTGATAAAGGAGGAATTATAATATGCTTAATATGATGAAAGCAGATATGTATCGCATTTTAAAAGGAAAAGCAATCTATATTATATTTGTATTTTTAATATTAACATCTTTTGTATCTGCAATCGGAATCTCTCCAGGACACATTGGAATGTCAACATCTGGCAGTACCACAATAGATATTAATGATGCTGAATTTGTAGAACAACTTTCAAAGGCAAAATCATTAAAAGATGTAAGAGAAATTATGAAAAGTGGAGGGGCTTTTGAACTTGACAAAGCAGTGATTGGAACAAATGCGAACCTTTACTATCTATTTATTGTACTTGTAGTCATTGTTCTTTGTACAGATTTTTCTAATAAGTCTATCAAAAATACATTGTCTTCAGCAATTTCTAGAAAAAAATATTATGGTTCAAAAACATTGTTAATCTTTTTATTGGCAACATTCTTTACGTTTTTCAATACTTATTTTTTCTACTTTCTCAATATCATAATAAATGGAAAAGAGTTTGCTTCTAGCTTATTAGAAGTAACGAAAGTAACAATATTAGAATTACCTCTTCTTTATGGTATAATAAGTTTACTAATTTGTTTTGCATTTTTATTTAAGAAAACTTCTACCTTTAATACCGTTGCAATACCTTTCATATTAGGATTACAGCTAGTTGTAATAGGAATTACTAGTTTATTTAAAATAAAAGCAGACTGGTTTTATAATTATGAATTTCAATTTGCTTTAGAAAAAATAGCACAGAATCCAAGCACTCAGTATTTGATAGCTTGTACAGTACTAGGAATTTTCTATATTTTGATATTTCATACAATCGGATATTATAGTTTTAAAAAATCAGAAATTAAGTAGAGAAAGTGGTGATGAAGATGGAATGGATTATTATATTGTTTGGTATTATAATTATTCTATCTTTTTTTTATTTGTTTCTTCTAAAAAAAGAAGTGAATCGGATTACAAAAGAAATGAAAAAAATAAAAGCGAATTCTAGTAATACTCTTTTGCACACGGAAAAAGCTTCTTTTTTATTTTTAGAAGAAATCAAAGAAATTAATCTTTTAATTGAAGAGAATAGAAAAAATAGAATTGATTATGAAAAGAAAAAAGAAAATTTACAAAATATGATGACAAACATTTCTCATGATTTAAGAACGCCACTTACTTCTGCTCTTGGATATTTAGATATGGTGATTCATAGTGACTTAAAAGAAGCAGAAAAGGAAAAAGCCCTTCAAATTGTGTTTGAAAGATTAAAACGATTGGAAGAATTAATTGAAGAATTTTTTGAACTCTCTAAAATGAATTCACATTATGAACTAGAAGATGTGAATATCATTTCTATCTTAGAAGAATGTATTGCGCATTATTATGAAGATTATAAAAGAGAGAATAGAGAAGTAATATTTAAAAATGCACAATCTAAAATAATACTTTCTTCTAATAAAATGATGCTATCTAGAATCTTTGATAATTTGATTTTGAATGCTTTAAAACATAGTGAAGATAATTTGACAATAGAAGTGAAACAAAAGAAAAAAGTTATGATTACGTTTGTCAATAAATTTCATAGTGAAGCATTAGAAATTGATAAAATATTTGACCAATTTTATACAATTGATATTTCTAGAACAGATGGAAATACAGGACTGGGACTTGCAATTGCCAAAGAATTTACAGAAGCACTTGGAGGAAGGATTATAGCCTCTAAAGTAGGGGATAAATTAGAGATAAAAATAGAATTTTAAAGTTTTTATTGTATAATAAATGTAATGGAGAAAATAGATTATAGAAAAGATAATTTTGGAGGTATAAATATGAGAGAAGAAAAAATAAAAAAATGGTTAGAAAATTTAAAAAATTATTGGTTAGAAAAGAATATAGAAGGAGCAGTTTCTTTATTTGAACATACAACGTTTTATCAAGAAACACCTTTTATGGAACCATTTACAACCATAGACGAAATAAAAGAAGAGTGGCAGCATGTTCAAAATGAGCAAATAGAATCAATTGAAATTATCTTGTTAGCATGTCAAGAAAATAGGGCAATTGCAGAATGGAAATTAAAACAGAATGGGATTTGCTACGATGGTATTTATGAAATAAAATTTGATAATGATTATAATTGCATTTATTTTAAAAGTTGGGAAATGGAAGAACCACAAATTCCAAAAAGTGTATTAGAATATGGTTTTGATTTTGATTGGAATGAGGAAGATGTTTGGAAGTTAAATTATGAAAAAGAGGAAATGGATATTCAGAAATTAGAATGGCATTTTGATGTTCCTTTTTGGAACTCAAATGGAAACTGGTATACATTGACGCCAAGAAGTGTTATGAATCATCCAGAAACCTTTAAAAAAGAATATGAGCGAGTAATGAAAGCAGATATTTCCTATCCAATTGATGTTATGGAAAATAAAGGACGATTTGTAATTTTAGATGGATTACATCGATTAGTAAAGTGCAAATTACTTGGAATGAAAGAGGTAACTGTAAGAATTATTTCAAGAAGTGAAATAAAAAATATATCAAAATAAAGAAACGAAAAGGTTAGTAATTCGTTTCTTTTTCCTTGTATATTAAAAGTGAGCACGATAATTGTTAAGCGTTCCTCGTGAAAGTGAGGTGATGTCTATGATGAAAGGATTCCGTGGAATATTTAGTAATATTAATTATCTTGATTTTACTATTAGACCTAAGACCTAAAAACAAAGATTAAAAAAGGACGCTTGATATTTGTTCAAGCGTTGCTAATGATTAGACACGCTTAACACCTAAAAAATTATTCGTGTCTCATTTTATTTTATGGAATATTTCCATCTATATGTATTATACTAGAGAAGAAATCAAAAATCAAGCCATATAATTTATCATATCAAATTGCATATCTTTTTTATTTAACAAGTCTGTTCCAGAAATACCTATAGCATTTGCAATATCAAAAACTAGCCATTGACTAGAGCATTCTGACTGTTTGACAATCTCTAAGAACTTTTGGGTCGCTTCATTTCTGTTTAGATGAAATTTATTTGCTATCTTTTCTAAACAACCTCTTACAAATAAATAAGAAGAAATGTAAGGTAGCTCAAAAGAGCACGAAGTATTAGGAATAAGTGGTTCTGCATGAAACTGATTATTTCCTAGTTCTATTAATTCTTGAGCAGATAAAATTTGCTCTTTTTTTAAAGATTTTAATAGTTCTCTATGTTGATTAAATATACTTTCATAATCCATAGTATATAGTGGCAAAGCTTCAGCAAATCCCTCGCAGATAAACCTATCTACTCCTAGAAAAAACATACTATGAACTAAATGAGCTAATTCATGAATTGTATTCACAGTTTCTTGAATAGCTGAACTAGTGGTATTTTCTAACATGTTACTACTTAAACCATAGGAGCTATTAAATCCATCTAAATCGTATGATATAACAGGTTTTCCACCACCTATAGAAGAACGTGAAAAATTTAATAATTCCTTAAAATCACTATCTGGTACTATATATAAGTAAAATACTGGATTGGCATTAGCGGGATATTTTATATTTAGTGCATTTATTTTTTCGATATGTTTTTTAAGAGAATCTAATTCTGTTTTATATAAATTATTTTCATATTTTTTTAATAATTCTTTAGATAATCGAATTTTAAAATGACTATTGATAACAATTAATTCTGAATTTTCAATATATTCTCTTAGTTTATTAGCTCTATATTTATTCATTAAAATCTCTCCTAGACTTAATTATAACAGTTCTAGTATCAATTGAAAAGCTTGTTTAATATCAGTAATTCACTATAAGAAAAAGGAAAAACATATAAGATATCTCCTTGAAGTAGTATATTGGTAGAATTAGTTGTTGATAAGGCATTCCGTCAAAAAAACTTTATATTTTTATATATTATATAATAATTATCGGTTTACTATTTGTTATATTTCTTTTCGGTATTTATTATATAAAATAAAAAAATATAGTAGGGTACTTTTTAATTTTTATGGGTAGCATAGGATTGCTATTATTTATATTGTCATTCCTGTATGTGCAAAAAAAATCATAATGTAAATGATTATGTATTTTAAAATAATAAATATTTGTAAAGTTTATATTTACACATATTCCAACATATGATAACATATGTTATATAACAAACGATATAGAACGGAAGTGAATGAATGCCACCTAATAAAAAGTATACAAAAGAGGAAATTGTAAACATTGCTTATAAAATTGTAGAAAGTGAAGGATTTGAAAACTTAAATGCTAGAAGAATCGCAAAAGAATTAAATGCCTCTGTTCAGCCAATTTTTCATAACTTTACATCAATGGAAGAATTAAAAAATACTGTCTATGAAAAAATTTATGAAACTTATCAGAACTATATGGAGAGAGTAACAGAAAAACACGCCTATAAACAATCAGGACTTTCTTATATAGAATTTGCAAAAGACCATCCTGTACTATTTAAAATTCTTTTCATGAAAGAAACAAATAACAGCCCAGAAAACTTTATTATAAATGATAGTGAAGGAGAAGATATCATAAAAAAAGGACAACAATTAACAGGATTATCTTATGAAGAACAGAAGAAATTTCATGTGAAAGTATTTATTTTTACCCATGGAATTGCTTGTTTATTAGCAACAAAAACAGTAAAATTAGAAGAAAATGAAATAGAAGAACTACTTACGAATACTGTTTTAGAATTATTGAAAGGATATAAAGAGGAACGATTATGAAAAATGTTATTGAAGTAAAAAATTTAATCAAAGAATATAAAAATATCAAAGCCGTAGATGGGATATCTTTAGAAGTAAAAAAAGGAGAGATTTTAGGATTATTAGGACCAAATGGTTCTGGAAAATCCACTACGATAAATTGTATTTTGTCTCTTTTAAATTTTGAAAAAGGTACCATTCAAATCTTTGGAAAACCAATGGCACCAAATGCCTATGATATCAAACGAGAAATTGGAGTAGTTTTTCAAGATGTTGCAGTATTTGAAGAACTCACAGTAGAAGAGAATATTGACTATTTTTGTGGCCTTTATATCAATGATAAACGGTTAAGAAAACAATATATCGAAGAGGCCATTGAATTGGTCAGTTTAAATGAATTTAAAAAATTTTATCCCAAGCAATTATCAGGAGGACTACTTAGAAGATTAAATATCGCTTGTGGAATTGCACACAAACCCAAACTAATTTTCTTAGATGAACCAACAGTAGCTGTAGACCCACAAAGCCGAAATAATATTTTAGATGGAATTGAAAAATTAAGAGAAAATGGAGCAACCATTGTTTATACAACACATTACATGGAAGAGGTAGAAATTCTTTGTGACAGAGTGATTATTTTGGATAAGGGGAAAGTAATTGCCAGTGGTACACCAGATGAATTAAAAGAATTAGCGAATATGGAAGAAAAAGTGAATGTAGAAGTAGATTCCATTACAGAAAAGCAACTAGAAGAAATAAAAAAACTGAAAAATGTAGATGAAATTTATTATCATAATCAAAACTTAACTGTAATCTATAAAAAAGGAAAAAATAATTTGATTACACTCATAGATTATTTCAAAAAAGAGAGTATTTTATATGATAAGATTTATTCAGAAAGACCAACTTTGAATGATGTTTTTCTAGAACTTACAGGAAAGGAACTAAGAGACTAATGTTATTTCATAACTATAAATATGCAATGAAAACTCTCTTTAAAAATAAACCATTAATCTTTTGGACATTTGCATTTCCTCTTATATTGGGAACTTTATTTTCGATGGCATTTTCTGATATCGAAAAAGAAGAACAATTAAAAACAATCCCAATTGCAATTGTAAAAGAAACATCCAATCAAAACTCTATGATAATCAATATTTTTGAACATTTAAAAACGGGAGAGGAGCCAATGTTTCAAATTTCCTATGAAGAAGAAAAAGACGCTAAAGCATTATTAGAAAATAAAAAAATTGATGGATACTTGATTTTATCAGAACCACTCAAATTGATTGTGAAAGAAAATGGAATCAATCAAACGATTTTAAAATTTGTAACAGAAGAAATTATCCAAACAGAAGAAGTCATGAAAAATGTAGTAGCACTAGAAATAGAAGATAAAAATATGTTAACTGAAAATCTCTACCAATCAGTTTATTTAAAACTAGAAAAGTGGAAGGAAGAAAATCAAATAGAACTTGTAAATATATCAAACAAAAATCTCAGTTATACGATGATAGAATTTTATACGTTAATTGCGATGACCTGTTTATATGGAGGAATTTTGGGGCTTTATTTGATTAATCAAAACCTTGCAAATCAAAGTGCCAATGGAAAAAGAATTTCTGTGAGTCCAACTTTAAAAGGAAAAGTGATTATAACAAATGCTTTGGCTGGTTATACCGTTCAACTCATTGGAATTGCATTACTATTTTTCTATACCATTTGCTTTTTGAAAATAGATTATGGAGAAAATATCTTTTTCATTGTTCTTTTAACACTAATTGGTTGCTTTGCAGGATTGTCGCTTGGAATTATGATTGCTAGTGTTTTTAAAACAAATGAGAATACCAAAACAGGCATTGTAATTGCATTCACGATGCTTTGCTGCTTTTTATCTGGAATGATGGGAATTACAATGAAATATATGGTAGATAAAAATATTCCTATTTTAAATCAGATAAACCCTGCAAGTATGATTACAGATGGATTTTATTCCTTATATTACTATGATACTTTGGACAGATATTATTTTAATATCTTTAGCTTATGTATTTTTTCTATTCTGATGTTAGCACTTTCTATAAGAAGTTTAAGGAGGCAAACTTATGACAGTATTTAAAGCTTATTTAAAGATATTAAATAAAAATAAATTTCTAGTTATTTTATATACTGTTATATTAATCTTTTTTGCAGGATTTAATATGCAAAATAATGACACAGGTACTTCATTTATGGCTGAAAAACCAGATGTTTTAATTGTAAATGAAAATGAGACAGATAACGTTACCAAAAATTTTATTCAATATATAGAAAAGCATACTACCATAAAAGAAGTTCAAGAAACAGAAGAAGCAAGAAATGATGCATTATTTTATAGAGATGTCAATTATATCATTTATATTCCTAAAGACTTTAAAAATAATTTTTTAGAGGGAAAAAAGTTAAATGTAGAAATCAAAAGTACTGGTGATTATCAAGCTTCTTTGGCCGAAATGCTAGTAAATCGATACTTTAATGTTGCGAATATTTATAGAAAAGTTACAAAAGACGAAGAAACTTTATTAGAAATGATAAATACGACTTTGGAAAAAGAAGTTTTTATAGAAGTAACATCAAAATTAGATACGGAAAAATTTGCAAAAGCCACTTTATTTTATAATTTTGCCAACTATAGCATTTTAGCAGGCTGTGTTTTCATTATTTGTTTTATGGTTTCTAGTTTTAAAGAACAGAAAGTAAAACTAAGAATTATGGTCAGTAGTATAGAGTATAAGAAGTTTAATAGACAATTATTATTTTCCAATAGTTTATTTGCGATTGTCTTATGGTTGTGCTATGTCATTTTAAGTATTATATTGGTTGGAGATGTCATGTTTACAAATCAAGGAATGTTTTTAATACTAAATTCCTTTATCTTTACAATTTCGGCATTAACATTAGCTCTTCTGATTGGAAATTTGGTTCATAATAAAGAAGCTATGAGTGGAATTGTAAATGTCATCGCACTTGGGTCAAGCTTTTTATGTGGAGCATTTGTACCAACTGAATTTCTTCCAGATTTTGTTTTAAAGATAGCTCATGTTTTGCCATCTTATTATTACATTCATAACAATGATTTAATTGCCTCTTTAGAAACAATCAATTTAGAAACCGTAAAGCCAATCTTTCTAAATATGGGAATACTTTTATTCTTTGGTTTTATGTTTGTTGTAATGACGAACATAATTACAAAAAAGAGAAACAGGTAGAAAATTTCTATCTGTTTTATTATAAGCAGAAAATAAAAGAATGTAGATTTTTGTTGGTAACATCTTTCAATTCGTTTACTTCTATCTTTTGATACGCTATAATAAAAGTAGATAAAATGAAAGGACTTTATTGTATGAATAATTATGAAATTATATTAAGAAAAACATCTTATTTAGAAATAACAGAGAAAATTGGAAATTTAAAATTTATCACAGATGGAAAATGGGATTGGGAACATGGATTAGAACATTATAAAAGAGTAGCGGGCTATACCAAACGAATATTAGAACAATTGAATGCAACAGAAAGAATGATTGAACTTGGAATGGTAGCTGCACTATTACATGATATTGGTCTTTCTATCAGTGGAGAAGAAAAATAAGACCATGCTTTAAAAAGCAGTCAAATCTTTCGTGAATTTTTAGTAGGAACAAATATTACAGAAGAAGAAATGAATGTATTAGAAGAAGCAATTAAAGACCATTCTAATGGCAATCATATTACATCTCTTGTTGGAGTTGCATTGGTACTTGCTGATAAATTAGATGTAACTTATCATAGAACTGTTAATTAAAGCTTTTACGATACCAGAAAAGATTTCAAAATATTTAGAAAAAAAATATGTACTAAAAGTAAATGGGGAAGTTACGAATTGGAGGAGCTAAAATGGGATTATCAAAATTGACAGATGAATTAGAAGCGCAACTTCAAAAAGAAAGGGAAGAAAATGTCAGAAATGTCATTGACGAACTTCAAAAGTTATTGGGAGTTAATTTATATGAAGCAGCAAAAACAAGTAATTCAATAGAAGCATTTAATGTCAATTGTTTTTTCTTATTAGATAAGTTTAAAGAAATTTTATATCAAGCTTTAGAAGTATCTAATATTCCAGTTTCTATATTTTGGAGAGAAGTTTTGGTTTCTTTTATACTAACTGTCACTAGAAATAGAAGCAATGCAGAATTTTTAAAGGAACTACTTATCAAAAGAGGTATTATTAGCAATTACCAAGAAGAAAATGGCGAAATTTGTATTGTATCAAAAATAGGAACAATTCATTTTCGAAAACTGGATGGTCAATTGGACGAAGTAACAAACAACTTTATTAGTAATAATGCCGATATTAGAAGTGCTTGCCATGAAAGTACAATGTTTTTATTAGAGCGAAATCCTGGTTATATTGCAGTAACAGCCTTTGCACATAAAAACTTAGATGGGAAATATCTACATTCTTTTATATTAGATGGAGATTATGTAATTGATTTAACATCTAATTTATCTATGAATAAAGAAGATTATTATAAATTGTATGGAATAGAAGAAATTAGAAAAGTTACTTATCAGGAATATTTAAAAGATAGTGAAGAAAGTCAACTGTTAGATGAAAGTGGAACTATGTATTCTGTTTTAAGAAACGCAATGTATTTTTATTTTAGTGAAAAAACAAAGTAGGTGAAATATGACAATTAAAGAAATCAGTAAACGATATCATGTATCAGAAGCAACGCTTAGATATTATGAACAAGAAGGCCTTATTCTTGATGTCAAAAGAAAGAATGGAATTCGAGATTATAAAGAAGAAAATTTTCCAAATATAGAATTTGTACTTTGTATGAGAAATTCTGGAATGAGTATGGAAAGATTAAAAAAATATATGCAATTGCTCAATGTTCAAAACACAGAAAAAGAACGAAAACAGATATTAGAATTACAAAGAAAAGAAATAAAAGAACAAATTGATGTTTTAACAGAAATTTTAAAGAAATTGGATTATAAAATAGATAATTATGAAAAAATTATGTCATAGAAAGTTGGATTTATATGTTAGAAATTGCAATTAGCGAAAGCGAAAAAATGTTATTAGAAAAAGCAGGTTTTGAAAATGTTATCTCTTTTTGTCTTTTATTAAGTTATGGAAACATCAAAGATTTGGAAAATCAAAATGAAAAAACAGCAGGAGATATAAAAGTACCAATAAAAAAACAATTACAGAAATTAGAACAATGTAATCCAAAGCAAATTCGCATTTGGTATTCTTCATTAGATAATGAAGATGTATGTACATTATACTTTTTAAATTCCTATTTCTATCAGAAAAACGTTCAAATTCTTGCTTGTGATGTAACAGATAAAAATCATTTTTCGGTTGGAAGTTATACAGCAAAAGAAATTAGGCCTTTAGAAAAAAAGACAATTGTTATAAAGGAACCAGAACAAAAACAATATAATGACGAATGGATAGCATTAGTAGAAGAAAATAGTGATTTAAGAGTCATTCATAACAACAGTCTAAAATCGGTTTCCTTTGATTATTTAGACAAAAGGATATTAGATATTTTAAAACAATATGAAAGTGTTCGTTATTGGAAGTTAGTTGGAAAATGTATGGCAGAAAGACTTTGTGGATTTTATGGAGATATCTTTTTTTCAACACGAATTAATGAACTCATAAAGCAAAATCTTATTGAGGTTTGTGAAGTTAGAAAAGAACAAAATATGATTGGGGAATGGAAAGAGCAAAAATATATTAGAGCAAAATAAAATTAAAAAAGGAGGCTTTTATGTTTAAAATAGAAGATAATAAAATTTTATATGAAGAAAAAGAGGAAGTGTTGGGATTTATTGAATTTATCTATTTGGATTCTAATACAGTAGATATGATTCATACTTATGTAAATCCCAATCATAGAGGAAAAGGAATTGCGAAAAAATTGGTAGAATATGCTTTACCTTATTTTGGACAAAAGGGAATAACCACAAAATATAGTTGTTCTTATGTAAAAAAATATGAGGAGGAAAAAAATGAAAATTGATTTTATTGGTACTGGAATGATGGGAAGTTTAACAAGAGGAAATAGTAGTATTTTAGTAAATGATGAAATATTATTTGATATTGGTTCTGGAGTACTTGCTAAACTGAAAGACATGAAAAAAGATATATCAAAAATAAAATATATTGTAATAACTCATTTTCATGCAGACCATTTTTTAGATATTGCTTGCTTTCTTTTGATGCGTTATATTAGAAAAGAACAAAATGAGCTTACTTTAATAGGACCAAAAGGTTTAAGACAAAAAGTAATTGATTTGATGTATTTTACACATGGAGATAATGAACTAAACAAATATGATAAGATAGAAGAAAAATACAATCTTGTTTTTCAAGAAATAGATGGAGAAAAAATAGAATTAGCGAATTTTACAATTCAAGCATTTTCTTTCATCCATAGTACTTGTGTTCCTTGCAATGGATACTTGCTGGAAATAGGAGACCATAAAATAGCATATACAGGGGATACAACAGAATGTGATAATTTAGATACATTGGTGAAAGAAAGTAATGCAATTTTTATTGATACAACGGTTATGAATACTACAGAAGCTCATATTGGATTTTCTAGAATTTTAGAATATGCGAAAGAATATTCTAAGAAAGATTTTTATTTAATTCATAGAAGTGATGCAATTCCTGTGATAGAACAGGAAAATATGATGTACCCAGAAGAAGGAGATATTGTTGAAATAAATTGACAAGATATTCTTGACTTAAAGTAAACTTTAATTGATATAATCTTATTGGAGGGATAAAAATGGAAAACGTATTATTTACAAAAAGTCTTACACCTGATAGTCTAATTAAAATTTATGATGCATTAGGAATGACATTACAAGGAAAAGTAGCTGTGAAATTACACTCAGGAGAAGAAGGAAACCAAAACTATTTAAAACCTGAATTTGTAAAATCTCTAGTAGAACATGTAAATGGAACTGTAGTAGAATGCAATACTGCTTACGATGGCGCAAGAGATACCACGGAAAAACATATAAAGTTAATGGAGAAACATGGATGGAGCAAGTATTTTACAGTTGACATTTTGGATAGTGAAGGGGAAGAAGTATTAGAAAATAAAAAAGGAACCGTTATTCAAAAAAACATTGTAGGTTCAAAAATGAAAGATTATAATTCTATGCTTGTTTTATCACATTTTAAAGGACATCCTATGGGTGGATATGGAGGAGCTTTAAAACAGCTTTCGATAGGTTTGGCATCTTCAGAAGGAAAACGATATATTCATACAGGTGGAAAAGAACATGCAAGTTTTGATGATATGTTTCAAGTAGAACAAAGTTTATTTTTAAAGTCAATGGCAGATGCAGCAAAAACCATTACTGATTTTTATGGAGATAATATTGTCTATATCAATGTCATGTGTAATATGTCAGTAGATTGTGATTGTTGTGGAGTAGCAGAGGACCCATGTATGCAAGATATCGGTATTTTAGCTTCTAAAGACCCAGTAGCCCTAGACCAAGCATGTATTGATTTGATTTATAATTCCAATGACCCAGGAAAGAACCATATGATAGAACGAATTGAATCAAGAAATGGATTACTTACAATAGAAGCAGCGGTAGAACAAGGAATTGGTTCTAGAGAATATGAATTGATAAACATCGATTAAGATGAAATTTTCATCTTTTTCTTTTACAAAATCTCTTGAAATAAAAAAAATTGTGTGCTAAAATGTGAAAGCATTGGTCAAATTAGAAACGTACATTACAACGTGTAATGAATAACGAACAACACATGCAAAAATACTTGTGTTTTTTTGCGCACATAAGAAGGAGGAGTATATGAAAAAATTAGATTTGGGAAACGAAAAAATAAGCAAATTATTAAAAGCTTTTTCCATTCCATGTATTATATCTTTGGTAGTGAATGCCTTATATAATATGGTAGACCAAATTTTTATTGGATGGGGAGTAGGATATTTAGGAAATGGAGCTACCAATGTGGTTTTTCCAATTACCGTTATTTGTCTTGCTTTCGCACTTATGTTTGGAGATGGAACATCTGCTTATTTAAGTTTAAAACTAGGAGAAAAGAAAAAAGAAGAAGCAGAAAAGGGAGTATGGAGTGGAATTTTTTCTTCCATCATCATTTCAATTCTTTTTTGCATTTTTGTACTGATTTTCTTGCCTACTTTAATCAATTTATTTGGTTCAACTGAAAAACTACAAAACTATGCACTTGATTATGGATATGTTATCGCATTTGGAATTCCATTTATGATGATTGGAACTACTTTTAACTCGATTATAAGAGCGGATGGCTCACCAAAATATGCCATGGCTTCTATGGTAATTGGAGCAATACTAAATATTATTTTAGACCCAATTGCCATCTTTGTTTTGGATATGGGAGTAAAAGGAGCAGCATTGGCAACCATTATCAGTCAATTTGTGACATTTATCATGAATATAACTTATTTATTTAAATTTAAATCAATTGAAATGAATAAGAAGACCGTGACATTTTCGGTAGACAGTGCGAAAAGGGTATCTTTACTTGGAATTTCTTCTTTTATAACCCAAATGTCAATTGTCATTATTATTGCAGTTCAAAATAATTTATTAAGCAAATATGGTGCGACTAGTAAGTTTGGAAGTGAAATACCAATTACAGTTCTTGGAATTGTTATGAAAATCAATCAGATTTTATCTAGTATTGTGATAGGAATAGCAGCAGGAAGCCAGCCAATTGTAGGATTTAATTATGGTGCTAGAAATTATGATAGAGTAAAGCAGACTTTAAAAATTGTATTGACGCTTAGCCTTTCGATTTCTGTCATAGCATTTTTATTATTCCAAACAATACCAGAACAATTAATTGGATTATTTGGTTCAGGAGATGCTTTATATAATGAATTTGCATGTTTGACATTCCGTATCTTTTTAATGCTAACCATATTTAATGGGATTCAAATTGCATCAGGAATTTTCTTTCAAGCAATTGGAAAATCAGGAAAAGCAGCCTTGCTTAGTCTATCAAGACAAATTTTGATTTTTATTCCAGCAGCTTTCATTTTGACAAAACTATTTGGAGTTATGGGAGTTTTATATGCAGGACCAGTATCTGATGGACTGGCATTCATAATCTCGGGAACCTTATTATTCTTTGAAGTAAGGAAATTAAACGGAAAAAAGGAAGAAACTAGAAAAGAACAAATCATAGGAATGGGAAAACAAGGTCCAATTATTACAATCAATCGGGAATATGGTTCAGGTGGAAGATATGTTGGTGAGCTTCTCGCTTCTAAATTAAAGGTTCATTTATATGACAAAAACTTAATTGAAATTGTATCTAGTGAAAGTGGTTTATCAGCAACTTACATAGAAAACCAAGAACAAAATAGGGCTGGAAATCTATTATCAGAATTAAATCGTTCATACTTTCAAAATATTAGTAATGATGATGCTCTTTTTTTAGCAGAATCAAATGCAATCAAAGAAATTTCTAAAAAAGGAAGTTGCGTCATTGTTGGAAGATGTGCAGACTATATCTTAAAAGAAGAAAAAAATGTTTTTAGAATTTTCTTATATAGTGATTTAGAAAACAAAATAAATCGAGTAACGAAATATTATGGAATTTCAAAAAATCCAGCAAAAGAAATAGAAAAAGTGAATAAAGCAAGAGAGCGACATTATGAGCATTATACAGATATGAAATGGAAAGATGCCAGTCATTATGAATTGTGCTTAAATGTAGATTTACTTGGAGTAGAAAAGACAGCTGACTTAATTGTTAAGGTATTAAAGGAAAAGAAAAAATAATTTTCTTTTTTTTATACTAGTTTTTTCAAATCTTTTATATTATACTTATAGAGGTGAATGATATGAAAACATATTTGCGTGTGGTATTAGTCATCCTAACTTTATATTTAGGCGTTTCTAATGTGAAAGCAGTTGATTTTAATATCCATTCAAAAAATGCTATTTTGTATAATTTAGATGAAAATACAATTTTATATGAAAAAGCTTCTAAAGAAAAAGTTTCAATTGCATCTATGACAAAAATTATGACAGCAATTGTAGCGATGGAGCATATCAATGATTTGGATGAGAAAATAACGTTAACAAATGAAGATTTTTATGGTTTAGAAGAAGCCAATGCTTCAGTGGCAGGTTTTGAAGTTGGACAACATGTAACATATCGTGATTTGCTGTATGGATTATTGCTTCCATCAGGGGCAGATGCTGCACAGGCACTCACGAGAATGGTAGCAGGAGGAAGAGTAAACTTTATCAACTTAATGAATGAAAAAGCAATGGATTTAGGGCTAAAAAATACACATTTTGTGAACGAAACTGGTCTTGATGAAGAAGAACATTATTCTACGGTTGAGGAAGTAGCCATTATTTTTCAGTATGCTTTAAGAAATGAAGAATTAAAAAAGATTATGACCTCCTCTTCTTATAAGATAAGTGATAATTCATTTGTCGTTTATAATTCCATTGATAAAAATAAAAGAAGATATGGAATTGAAATGGATTATTTAGAAGGCGGAAAAACAGGAACCACTTATGATGCTGGTTTGTGTCTTGCTTCTATTGCTACTTGGAATAATGTTCATTATATGCTTGTAACAGCTAGGGCACCTTATAATGAAGGACCAAAAAATTTATATGATGCCAAAACAATATATGAACATTTTATGAATCACTATGGA
This sequence comes from Bacilli bacterium, assembly GCA_022798795.1. Lineage (GTDB taxonomy): Bacteria > Bacillota_I > Bacilli_A > RF39 > UBA660 > MGBC102946. The sequence goes on along the minus strand of JAAWNF010000002.1, from coordinate 38,288 downwards.
AATCAAAAAATCGTAGAAAAGAAAGAAAAACTACTCACTTTAAATACTTTATATACCAAAGAAGATAATGTTTCTTTTTATGCTGAGAAAACATTAGAAAAATATTTATCTAATGATTTTGAAAAGAAAGATTTAAAATATCAATATGATGGGATTAAAGTCATTACATCAAAAGAACAAGTAGGCACTAAATTGGGGACTCTCAGAATCAAATACCAAGATGAAACAGTTTATGAACAAGATATTATTTTAAGAAAAAAGCTTACCTTTGATATTGTAAAATATGTAAAAGCACATATGGAGCTTGCAATTGGAATCGTGATTATTTGTCTAATTGCAATGATATTTGTAATAAAGAAAATGAGGAGAAGAAAAAAGAATGGAAAAAAAATGGACAAGATTAGATGAGAAAAATGAATTTTTAGGAAGCAGTAACCAACTTGCTGCGGCAGTGACCAGTTTGGTATGCCAAATTTCTACGATGACAGGCTTTGAAGTAAGAATGTTAAATATTGGGGACATTTACCAAAAGAAGATTTTAGAATTAGAAGAGCAATTTCGTGAAAAAGGATTGGACTATTTTAGCAGAGAACAAAGTGAGGTTCGTTTTATTATCATGTTTGATATGCTTACTAACATAAATAGAGCAACAAGTATTTTAGAAAAAAAGTTGAAATGGTTAGAAGGCTTTTTCTTGTTAAATCAAATTACATGTTTTAAAGCGTTTTCAAATCGAATGATTGAATGGTTTTTAAAAGATTATATAAAGGAAGCAAATGCAATCAGCAATTATAGTATGGAAGGAAATTTCGCAAAATCAGTTATGGAGCGTCTCTATAGTAATAATTATGATGCGATGTCTCCAGGTTCTTATAAATTAACATGGGAAAAAGGAAGGGAGATACTTGCTATTTTTGGGCTTCAGGAACAAGTTAGAAGAATGGGTCCTTCTGCAGTTTCTTTGGTAGAAAGTCAAGAAAAAGCAAGTTTAGAATATTTAAAAAGTTGGAATCCACATGTATAGAAAGTAATAGCTTTCTTTTTTTCTTCCGATTTAGTATAATGAAGTTAGGTGATAAGAATGACAGATATTGAAATAGCGCATCGTATTTCTCCTTTAAAAATAGAAGAAATCGCGAAAAAAATTGGAGTTTTAAATGATGATTTAGAACGTTATGGAAATGATAAGGCTAAAATAGACGGAAACAAAATAAAAGGCGAGAAAAAAGGAAAATTGATTTTGGTAACAGCCATATCTCCAACACCTTATGGAGAAGGGAAAACGACAGTTAGTATTGGATTAGATGATGCTTTATGTAAATTAGGGAAAAATGCAATTCTTGCTTTAAGAGAACCATCATTAGGTCCTGTATTTGGAATGAAAGGAGGAGCAACTGGGGGAGGCTATTCTCAAATTGTTCCGATGGAAGAAATTAATTTGCACTTTACAGGAGATTTTCATGCAATTACAACAGCAAATAATTTGTTATGTGCAGCAATAGATAATCATTTATATTTTGGAAATGAGCTAAATATAAATCCTGAAACCATATCGTTCTCAAGATGCTTGGATATGAATGATAGAGCTTTAAGAAGCACAAAAATAGGATTTTCTAGTGATAGAGAAACGAAACGAGAAGAACATTTTAATATCACTGCTGCAAGTGAAATTATGACATTATTTTGTCTAGCAAAAGATTTGGAAGATTTAAAAAATAGAATTGACGAAATTGTCATTGGCTATACTTATGAAGGGACTCCAGTTTTAGCTGGACAACTTCATATTACAGGAAGTATGATGGCTGTTTTAAAAGATGCTATCAAACCTAATTTAGTACAAACATTAGAGGGTAATCCAGCGCTTGTTCATGGAGGGCCATTTGCTAATATTGCTCATGGGTGTAATAGTTTGATTGCAACAGAGCTTGCTCTAAAATTATCTGATTATGTTATTACAGAAGCTGGTTTTGGTTCTGATTTAGGAGCTGAAAAATTTTTAGATATAAAATGTAGAGTAGGGAATTTAACTCCCTCAGCTATTGTTTTAGTAGCTACTTTAAAATCATTAAAATATAATGCAGGAATAAAAAAAGAAGACATTTTAAAAGAAAATATAGAAGCAATTAAAATAGGAGCAGCAAATTTAAAAGCGCATATTTGCAATTTAAAACAATTTGAAATTCCAATCGTGGTTTGTTTAAATCAATATCAAACGGATACAGAAGAAGAAATTAAAACGTTAAAAGACATTTGTGCTGAACTTCAGGTTTCATTAGAGGCAAGTACTGCTTATGTAAATGGTGGTGAAGGGGCAATATCTTTGGCAAAGAAAGTATTAGAGTTGAGTGAAGAAAAGCATGATTTAAAGTATCAATATGAGCTTGAAGACTCCATAGAAGAAAAGTTAGAAAAACTTGCTAAAAATATCTATCACGCGAATGGGGTTTGCTATTCAGAAGAAGCCAAAGAAAAAATAGAAAGATTAAAAAATACAAAATATGAGCAATATTCAATCTGTGTTGCCAAAACCCAATATTCTTTATCAGATGACCCAAATAAGTTAGGAAATCCAACCAATTATGAGCTCCATGTAAAAGATATTAGACTTTATGCAGGAGCCAAATTTATAACAATTTTACTTGGAGACATTATGACAATGCCAGGACTTCCAAAGAGGCCAAACTATGAGCAAATTGATGTTATAGATAATGAAATTATCGGATTATTTTAACACCAATGAAAAAAAGTATTTTGCGTTAAAAATACTTTTATTTTAATACAGAAATAATGTTGATTATCCATTGGTCAACTTTTTTTATCGATTCAATTTCTACACTTTCCTTTGGTGTATGGGCATTTTTAATATTTGGAGAGATAATCGCGATTTCTAAATCGGGAATTTTTTCTTTAAAGAAACCCACTTCAACTGTAGCGTGAATCGATTTTGTTTCAGGAATTTTAGAAAATAGCTCTGTTGGATGTGCAGCAATAATATTTTGGATAAATTTAGAATTTGAGTTGCTTTCAAAACCTGGTTGATATCCTAAAATTTCAAAGGATAAATGATTGTTGTAGGCAAAATTTTTTAAGTATTGAAGACATTCATCTTCTTCTACTTTTTTTGAACTCCTAATTCCAATTTTGTGTAAATGATGTTTCAAATCTACAACGCCTAAATTAATTGAGGTAGTAGGGAGGTCATTGTGGCTATAGAAAACACCATGGCGAAATTTTAAAATCCAATTTAACCAATTTTGGCTTTCTATAGATGATAAAGCAGTAGAAATAGAACAAGTTTGGATTGTAATATCTAAGCTTGGAAATAGTATACTTTTTTTATTTAAAAAGTGCTTTATTTTCTCTTGTATAATAGTCTCTGAAATAGAAGTGATAATCTTTGCATTTGCATTGCTAGGAATAACGTTAAATTTTGTTCCACCAGAAAAATCACTGATTTGTAAATGAGGAAGTTCTTTTAAAAATTCAGCAAGAATGATAGATGCATTCCCTCTATTTTTGTTAATGTCAGCACCAGAATGTCCACCTAATAGTCCAGATAATGATATTTGATATCCTTTTGTATTAGAAATATCTTGTAATTCATACTGGTCGTGGTATAGAACATCATAAAAAGCAGCACTTTCAATAACAATTGTATTTTCTTCAAATCCGTCTAAATTAAGTAATCTCTTCCCTTTTAGTTTAGAAGCATCAAAGTGAATTGCGCCATCCATTGATGTTTCTTCAGAAGTTGTAAAAACGGCTTCAATATTACATGGAATATTACTATCTAATATAGATAAAATTTGTGCAACACCAATCCCATTGTCTGCACCTAAAGTAGTCCCATTTGCACATAAATAACCATCTTGCTCTATAATTTCAATAGAGTCTTTTTCAAAATTGAAAACTTTTTCTGGAAGTTTTTCGCAAACCATATCTGTATGTGCTTGTAAAATAAGAGGAGAACAATTTTTATTTTCTTTTTTTATAAATACATTATTGAATTTGTCTATTTCACAATACAAATTTCTAGATTTGGCAAATTCACATAAATATTGTGCAATTTGGCTTTCATTTCCTGATTCTCTTGGAATTTTAGAAATTTCTTTGAAAAAATGGATAGTATTATTCATAAATATATACCTTTCTATCAGAAGACTCATTTGTAGTTGTAAATAATGACCCAAAAGATGCTTTTCTATCGTTTCCGAGTGCCGATTCGTGTGGAATTACAGTAAGGTTTTCAATTCTGCTCATGGTTCTATTTGCAATGGAACAGAATACGACGTTTCCACATTCTGGGTCTTCTAAAGCTTCTCCTCGTTTTATACCAAAACAACCTAATGTTTTTTGAAATTCTCGTTCTATAGTTTCTGTGATTGTTTCTGTTTGTTGTTCTAAGTCAATTGTGATTGCGATAGGGTCTACCATTTTACTTGGAGTTAAGGAAATTTCTAATACTAAAGTTTGAGGTTCTATTAAAGATTCAGTTGCAAAATCATGGACTTCATAGTATCCAATAAGATGACCCGATAAAGAATAGTCTTCAAAATATCTTTGCTTTTGAATTCTATGTAAACTTTTTTTCAAAGCCTCAATGCTAGGAACATTCCTAACATCGATAACTCCAATCATTCGAATGTCTGGATGAATTTCATGAATTTTAGAAGCTAAAAAAATTGCAATTTCATTAATCCTTTTTCCAATTCCTGGAAATCCAGAAATAATATTATCTTTACGAACAAGCAATCCACTAATTTCTAAATAATGAGCGTTTTCTTCTGGAAAATATGGATTGATATAGTTCTCGTCATTTTCAAAATATTTGATTGTAGAAACGCCAAGTAATGTTCCATTGTCTCTTCTTCTAGCGATGATAATAGGAAATTGCTTGCTGTTTTGTATGATTGTTCCTACATTTGGTAAATGGATAAAGTCTTTGTTGTTATGATAACTATCATAAAGTGAAGCGATTTGATATGCAAAATTTGGTTGATGATACAAACTAGATAATTGTAATACCTCATATTGAACATTATGATTTTCAGTGTTCATCATCTCACAAACTTGACCATAGATTCCAATAGCTTCTATAAAATTTTGTTCTGTCATATAAATTCCTTCTTTCTATTAAAAAATGGTCTTGTGAGTACACAAAACCATTAAAAATAGAAATCATTTCTATGATAATAATTTTGAAAGCACTCCACAAGTTTCTCTTGTGACAGTCCAGCCCATATTATGTAGCTGTCCCAATAAAGCAAGATTCAGATATCTTGTTTTATTTCGGCAAAACTTCCTTTCTTTAACAACAATAATCTGAGTAATTGTTAAATAATAATAAGTTTCGCAACCTCTTTCGATTAGGACTAATTCTAGCATAAAGAATTCTTTTTGTCAAATAAAAGATTATTTTTTTAAAAAAGTGCCATTCTATAAATGAGGTGAAAGTGTGAAAAAGTGGTTTGTTTTAATTAGTATTTGCTTATTTGCTTCAATCTGTTTTATAACTCAAAAAGAAAGTTCAAAACCAGTTTTTGAAGAAACAAACGCAAATGAATTTCAATTCGTAAAAATTGATGTTTCTAATGCTTCTATTACAACAAAAAATATCGCCTCATTATTGAATTCTTTAACATTATACAAAGTTACTTATGAAATTCCTAAATTATATAGAAGTAAATTCTCAAATCAAAATCCAGAATATTCATTTTTAGGAATTTCAAATCAAAAAGGTTTAGAAGAAATTGAAAAAAAATTAGCCAAAGAGATGAAAGCTATGGGGAATACAAAAGAAGTAGAAAAAATCTCTTTTTATGGAGTCAAGTTGCTTTCGATAGAAGTGTATGGTAGAACTAGTAAAATAGAAGAATTGAAACAGTTAGTAAAGGACTATTAAGTTCTTTTTTTTCATATACTATGATAGCTTCATTGAAATTTTATCTAAAAAAGTGTATAATAAATTCAGGTGATGTAAATGTCTTATATATGGTTAGGGGTCGTCATTTTACTAACACTTGTAGAATGTATGACAGTCGGATTAACAACAATTTGGTTTGTGATTAGTGGGATAGTGGCTTTATTAGTTTCACTTACTGTTGATAATTTTATTCTACAATTTGGAATTTTTGTTATTTTAGGAATTTTTCTATTAATTACAACAAGACCATTATTATTAAAATTTGTAAAACCAAAAAATGAAAAAACAAACTTTGATAGAATTATTGGAATGGAAGGAGTTGTAACTGAAAAAATAGCGAAGAATATAGTCGGCGAAGTCAAAGTAGATGGAAAGAAATGGAGTGCTGTTAGTACAAAGAAAATAGAAAAAGACAGTATTGTTAAAATCATTTCTATTGATGGAGCGAAATTAAAAGTAGAGAAAGTTGAGGAGTAAATATGGAATTTTTAATTGTTATTTTAATACTTGCTATTGTTCTAATTGTGCCAAATGTGAAAATTGTGCCACAAGCAAAAACATATGTTATTGAAAGAGTAGGCTCTTATTATACAACATGGAAAAATGGATTGCATTTTAAATTGCCTTTTTTAGACAGGATAGCCAATCAAGTCATTTTAAAAGAAATCGTAAAAGATTTTGACCCACAGCCTGTTATTACAAAAGATAATGTAACAATGCAAATAGATACTGTAGTATATTTTCAAATTACAGATGCAAAATTATATACTTATGGAGTAGAAAATCCAATTAGTGCGATTGAAAACTTAACAGCAACAACATTACGTAATATTATTGGAGAGCTAGAATTAGACCAAACCTTGACATCTAGAGATATTATCAATTCTAAAATGCGTTCTATTTTAGATGAAGCAACAGACCCATGGGGCATTAAAGTAAATCGTGTTGAAGTGAAAAATATCATTCCACCAAGAGATATTCAAGAAGCAATGGAAAAACAAATGAGAGCAGAACGTGAAAGAAGAGAAAAAATTCTTCAGGCAGAAGGAGAAAAAAAATCTAGTATTTTAATTGCTGAAGGAGAAAAAGAAAGTGCCATTTTAAGAGCAGAAGCAGATAAAGAATCAAAAATCAAAAAAGCTGAAGGAGAAGCAGAAGCGATTATCAAATTAAAAACAGCAGAGGCAGAAGGAATTCGTTTATTAAAGGAAGCAAAAGCTGACTCTTCTGTTTTAACACTTAAAAGCTTTGAAGCATTAGAAACGGTTGCAAATGGTCAAGCAACGAAGATTATTGTTCCATCAGAACTACAAAATATAGCAACCATTGGAACAACAATTAGTGAAATGTTAAAAGAAAAAAAATAATGAAAAAATTATTTTATATAATTGGCTTACCATTCTTATTTGCTGTAAGCCAATTTTTCTTGACCATGATTGCAACCATTATTTTTCTATTAACTAGTAATAAACCGAATTTAGAAAGTTGGATAGGTACAGATGACTATATAAATTCTTTGGCACGCTTTTTCTCTCATTATGGTGTTATTATAGTAATTATTTTGTTTTTGATATTTTTTCCAATTCTCTATAAAAAATATCAACGGGAAAAAAGAAAAGAAAAAAAGAAATTAGCAGTTTCTGATTGTTTGTTTTTGATAATACTAGGGATTTCATTTAGTCTTCTTTATAATGCAATATTGAGTAGTTTCAATTCTATTTTTTCAGTTACCAGTTCATTTGAGGGAAATATAAATCTGGTTTCTACAATTATAAGTACTGTTTTATTAGGCCCAATTTTAGAGGAATATTTATTTAGAGGAATTGTTTACAATCGACTTCAAAAATATTATCCAGTGATGAAATCCTTATTGTTAACAGGAGTGATATTTGCGTTTTCTCATACTGATATTTTTGGAATTTTATATGCTTTTATTTTTAATTTTATACTTATTTTTGTCTATGAAAAATACAATTTAAAAGCTTCTATTATGGTTCATGTGAGCGCGAATATGGCAAGTATCGTATTTACAATGTTTATTTATCAAGATTTCTTATTAACTGAATTAACACTTATGATTTCTAGTCTTTTATTGATAGGTTCTTATATGATGTTAAAAAGTGAATCCGCTTGTTAGATTTTCAAAAAAGTAAAAATTAATTCTTGTAAGCTTAAAAAAAATGTGCTAAAATGAGAGTGTTTATGAAAAACGGAGAAGAGAAGTAGTAATAAATGGAGATATTTTTAGAGAGTCTATGGTTGGTGAAAATAGATGATATCAATTTATGAATTCGTCTTGGAGTTTTATATGCAAAACATATAACGGTAACGCGTTACAGTTTCAAGGTAGAATGTTCTACAAATTAAGGTGGTACCACGTCAAATCACGTCCTTATTGGATGTGATTTTTTTATTAGGAGGGATAAAATGAAAGAAAGAGTAGAAAATTTAAAAAAAGAAATCAAAGAAAAAATAGAAAAAGTGATTTCTTTAAAAGAATTAAATGATTTAAAAGTAGAATATTTAGGAAAAAAAGGACCAATTAACGAACTTAGTTCTATGATGAAAGAATTGTCAGTAGATGAAAAAAAAGAATTTGGTCGAGTATTAAATGAACTAAAAGCAGAAGTTGGAACATTATTTGATACTGCGCGTGAAGCATTAGAAGAAAAAGAATTAAATGAAAAATTAGAACGTGAAAAAATTGATATTACACTTCCAAGTTCTAAAATACATGTAGGAAGTGTTCATCCAATTACCAAAGTAATCGAAGAAATAGAAGATTTATTTGTATCGATGGGTTATGATGTGGTAGAGGGACCTGAAATAGAAGAAGATTTATATAATTTTGAAAAATTGAATTTACCAAAAGGACACCCAGCAAGAGATGCCCAAGATAGTTTTTATATTACAGAAGAAATGTTACTTCGGACTCAGACTTCTCCAGTTCAAGCTAGAACCATGGATGCGAATTTAGAGAAAACTCCAATTAGAGTAATCTGTCCTGGAAAAGTATATAGAAGAGATGATGATGATGCAACTCATTCTCATCAATTTACACAAATAGAAGGACTTGTTGTAGGAGAAAATATCAGTCTTTCTCATTTAAAAGGAACATTAGAGGAAGTAGCAAAAAAATTATTTGGTGAAGATAGAGAAGTTCGTTTTCGTCCAAGTTTTTTCCCTTTTACAGAACCAAGTTTAGAAGTAGATGTTAGTTGTTTTAAATGTGGTGGAAGTGGTTGTTCTATCTGTAAGGGAACTGGTTGGATTGAAATATTAGGCTCTGGCATGGTGCATCCAAATGTATTAAGAGGTTGTGGATATGACCCAGAAAAGTATACTGGATTTGCATTTGGTATGGGTCCAGAAAGAATTGCCATGTTAAAATATGGAATTCATGATATTCGTAATTTTTATATTAATGATTTAAGATTTTTAGAAGACTTTAATCGTGTGGAAGGAAGTGAAGAATAATGCGTTTAAGTAAATCCTTTTTAAGTGATTATATTGATTTATCTGGTATTCCTTATTCTGAATTAGCAGAAAAAATGGTATTTGCAGGAAATGAATATGAAAGTATTGGAAAGTTATGTAATGCGACAGGACTGGTTATTGGATATGTAGAAACATGTGAAAACCATCCAGAATCAGACCATTTGCACATTTGTAATGTGAATATAGGGAGTGAAACTGTTCAGATTTTATGTGGAGCTCCAAATGTAAAAGCGGGAGAAAAAGTAATTGTAGCAACAGTGGGTGCTGAGCTTCCTGGTGGAGTTATCAAAAAGGCAAAATTAGCAGGAATGGAATCGAATGGAATGATTTGCTCTTTGGCAGAATTAGGCTTGGAATCAAAATATTTAAAAGAAGAAGACCACGCAGGAATTCATATTTTAGGGGAAGATGCAAAAGTAGGAGAAGATGCACTGCATTATTTGGGATTAGATGATGAAGTAATTGATTTTGAATTAACCGCAGATAGAGCAGACTTATTAAGTGTGATAGGAATGGCTTATGAAGTTGGTGCTATTTATAATAGAAAAGTAGTATTACCAGAAATTAAGCTTCATGAGGCGAAAGAAAACATCAATGACCAAATGAGATTACAGGTACAAACAGAGAATTGCTCAATTTATTTGGGAAAATTAGTAAAAAATGTTACCATTAAAGAGAGTCCAAAATTTATCAAAAATCGTTTGATGGCAAGTGGTATTAGACCCATTAATAATGTTGTTGATATCAGCAATTATGTTATGCTTGAATATGGACAACCGCTTCATTTTTTTGATAAGAACCGTTTAGGAGATGAAGTGATTGTAAGAATGGCAACCGATGAAGAAACATTAATCACATTGGATAATAAAGAAAGAGCTTTAAAAGATACAGATATTGTAATCGCAAATCCAACAGGACCAGTAGCATTAGCAGGAGTAATGGGAGGCTTAGAAACAGAAATAGAACTAGATACGAAAGATATTTTTATAGAAGCAGCTATTTTTGAACCGACTCATATTCGTTATACTTCAAAAGCAATTATCAGAAGTGAAGCAAGCAGTCGTTATGAAAAAGGAGTAGACCCTTATAGGACTGTTTTGGCGTTAAATAGAGCATGTGAGCTTTTAGAACTTTATGCAGAAGGAGAAGTATGCTCTGGGGTATTGACACATGATACAACAAATAAGGAAGATAAGAAAATAGAAGTTTCGTTAGAAAACATTGAGAGCGTTTTAGGAATGCCGATAACCAAAGAAGATGTATGTGAGATTTTACCACGCTTGGGATTTGAGTATAAAATTAAATATAACATATTTGAAGTGTTTGTACCAACTAGAAGATTAGATGTTAATATTAAAGAAGATTTGATTGCAGAAATTGGCAAAATTTATGGGTATAACAAAGTTGTTGGGACACTACCAATGGATAGAATTAGAAAAGGAACTTATTCTAAAAAAGCAAAATTAGAAAGAACAATTCGTAGACATTTAAATGCACTAGGTCTAAATCAAGTAATTACTTATTCTTTGCTAAGTGAAGAAGAAGCTGAGTTATTTGTTTCAAAGAAGAAAGATTCTGTAATTTTAAATTCTCCAATGAGTGAGGATAGAAAAATTATGAGAAAATCATTCATACCATCTTTATTACATGTTTATGATTATAATGTAGCTCGTAACAGAAAAGATGTTTCCATTTTTGAAACTGGAGCTATCTATTATAAGGAAAATGAAACCTATAAAGAAGATTTTACACTGTCAGGACTTATGAGTGGTGTTTATGAAGAAAATACTTGGCAAGGAAATAAAATCAATATTGATTTTTACTTAATAAAAGGAATCGTAGAGAATTTACTTTGCTTTTTAGGCCTTACCAATCGCTATCAATTTGATACTGAAAATTTAGGAAAAGAATTACATCCTGGAATGAGTGCAAGAATATTAATTGATAGAGAAGTAGTAGGATTTATTGGAAGAGTACATCCTAATATTTCAAAAAAAGATGTCTATGTATTTGAAATTAATTTAGAGAAAGTATTGGAATTAAAAGTAAAACCAATTAAGTTTAAAGAAATTCCAAAATTTCCAAGTGTCAAAAAAGATGTAGCTTTTATTGTAAAGAAAAATGTATCTTCAAAAGAAATAGAAGAAATCATCAAAAAAGCAGGAAGTAGAATGTTAACAAATATTGATGTATTTGATGTTTATGAAGGAGAAAATGTAGGGGAAGATGAAAAATCGATTGCGTATGCATTAACATTTAGTGACCCAAATAGAACATTGAATGAGCAAGAAGTAACGGTTGTATTTGAGCGTATTATTGAAGCTGTTACAACAGGATTACATGCAGAGCTTAGAAATAAATAAATGAAAAAAGAATATGGCTTTCATATTCTTTTTGTATTCAATAATTTTCAGTAGCACTCTTGTATAATAGATATATATGATATATAATATATATGGATACAATTCTGATAGTTAGGTGTTTTTAAACTCTATTCTTTCATCACTAGATGATAGAGAAGAGGTGATTTCTATGATTGAAACGATTATAGAAAGGACAAATTCCAATGGAATTAATGGTTATATTTATAACTATAGTATTTTATACTGTTCTAGTTCTTAAGAAAAAGGACTAATTAAATGAAAACACCAATCAGCAATGAGAGGTGTTTTCTATAACCAAAAGTTTAGAGTTACACCTAACACGCAATATCAGAGTGTATCTCTTTTTTATTTTATGAGGAAAACCTCATCTATATACATTCTACTATAGTAATTTTGTTTTGTCAAACTTCTATATATTCTTTATAATAATTTTTCATAAATTCATGATAAGCTTTATTTTCTAAAGTTAGATTAAATCGTTTAAATTTAAACTCTGGATTTTTACTTAAAATTAATTCTTTTACCATATATTTTAAGAACTCTGGATTTCGAACTAGAATAGGACCAATTAAATAAGTTCCATAGAAATGATTTTTATGAACACCTTCTATTTTGCTATTTGGAAAACTTCCAATTCCTTTTATGACTTCAAACATTATATTTTCATTGCTTTTAATAACACTTCCTTGATTTTGAAAACCCAATATATAAGGCTTCATAAAATCAGCTTTTACCAGTGCTTCATCAACCATTCTAAAATTTTCCTCTTTTGTATAGAAATTAAAAGCATGTAATGTTTTGATTCTTTTTTCATGTTTATCTATAATACATTTTCCAAATAGTTCTAAAGAATTTCCAGTAATTAAAAAGAATTTACCAATTTCAATTGCTTTTTTTACATCATCCTTATATTTTATAAGATGGCGAAGTGCTAATTTTTGATTGGCTTCTGTTCCAGCGCCCATATAGATAAAATCATAAGAATCAAAGTCTAATGCATCTCCAATTGTTGCAAACTTGATTGTAACATCAATACCTTGACTTTCTAAACCATATTTTAAAGCTTTCACATTACCACTTTCTCCATATAAATTGAGCAAATCATAATAAAGATGTGCAATTGTAATATTCATGATAAGTCCTCCTTCATATAATGATTAAAAGGTTCCACATAATCGAAATTTAAAATTGCATAAATATTTCCTGAAGTTCGTTTCTTAATTTCTGTTGTGGCATTTTCTAAGTTGTCAAACACCATAATATCCTTTTCATAAATACCTGCATATTTTAATCTTGTTGCAATATCATAGCGATGGATACCGACGCAAATAATTTTATCAATATCATGTTTTTTTAGTAATTCAAAATCAATATCATATAGCCAAGATAAATCATCAAAATGATATCTTCTACTGATTTCTTTCCAACCAATAACAATTGTTTTTTTCTCCTTAAAACGGTCTAGAAATAAAAGAGAACTGTTAAAAGTTGTACTATTTTCATTTTTGTTATTTAACACATAAATAATTCTGTCATGAAAAGAATATTCATCATACAGTTTTGTATTTTGATTTAATTCGTCCATTATCCTTGAAATCGTTTCTATATTTAATCCAAGAATAGTAGTTGTAGCGAAAGCGGCTAATATATTATAAGCTGCATACAAAATGCCAGAAGGCATATGAATAGAATAAAGATTATTGATAATTATTTGCTTTTTTTCAAAATCTAGTTTTGTTACTTCATAATCAATTTTTGGTCTTTTGAAATCGCACTTTGAACAAGTATAATTCCCCAAATTTTCAAATTGATAATATTCATATTCTAACTTCTTATTACACTTTGGACAATAATTAAGATTTAAATTTTGAAATTTGTTTTTTGAATAAGAAAACTTGTTTTTTGAAATTCCATAATAAGTAATTGGTCCCTTATGGTCAAATGTAAATTTTTGTAAATATGGGTCATCACCATTTAAAATCAAATGCATATCATTTGTAATTGCTTTTTTGATTTCTTCAAATACCAAATCGAAATGTCCTTGTCTTGGAGGCTGGTCTCTTGTTAAATTTGTAATGACCACATAATTAGGATTTAGTTCAGGAAAAACATACTTGGTATAGCGTTCATCAATTTCAAAAATGAGAACATCTTTTTTGATGGTTCCTAACAAAGTTGTATTTTCTAAAAGTAGTGTCATAATCCCAGCACTTAAATTAGAACCTTTCACATTGTGGGCAACGTTATAACCACACCCTTTATAAATATCTCTTATCATACTAGAAACGGAACCTTTTCCAGAGCTTCCTGTAACAGCAATTACTGTTCTAGGAAGTTTTATTTTTTTCATAAACTTAGAATCTAATTTTAAAATGATTTCACCTGGTAAAGAACTTCCTCTATGCACAATTTTTCCAAATAGAATGATGCATTTTCCAAGGAGGATTAATAGAATTTTTTTCATGTTACACCTCTTTAAAACCACTTTTATTTTATCATAAACGAATTCGAAAATACAACTTTTTTCTAGTTTTGTCGAATTCGTTTTCTAGAAACAAATGCTGTGCTATAGTATAACCGGAGCTGATTATTATGTTTAAAACAGATATTGAATTTAGTAAAAATACATTATATATTACTGTAAAGGGAATGGCAAATAGAAAAAACATAATAGAATTAAAGCGTAAACTTTACTATATTTTAAATGAATATGGAACTATGGATATTATGATTGATATCAAAGAGGTAGTAGCCTTAGATAAAGATAGTTTTTATGATATGTTAGATGATTATGATATCAAATATGGTGGAAATTTAAGTGTTGTAGAATAAGAATCATAGAAGGATTCTTTTTTTCATATACTAGAGTAGGTGGTTTCATGAAGTTATTTAACGATTTTAGAAGTTTTATAGTAGAAGAAGAATTTTCGATTCATGTTTACCAAAATAAAGTGAATATTGTAAATTATGAATCGATAGGGCACTTTGATAGTAGACAAGTTAGAATTTATTATAAGAATGGAGAAGTTATTGTAAAAGGAAATGGATTAGTTGTATCTAAATTGATGCAAGAAGAAATTCTGATTTTAGGAAGTATTGAAGCTATAGAACTTAGGTGATAATATGTTAGAAAAATTAAAAAGTAAAATAACGCTAAAAATTAGTGGTAGAAATATTGAACGTTTTATTCATAGACTTTATAGTCATCAGATTGAAATTTTAAAATTAGAATATACCAATTATAAAACTGTGATTATTACAATTTATGCAGACTCTTATGATAGTGTGATGGAACTAAAAACGATTTATGAAATTGACCAAGTAGGAACCTCTGGTCTGATAGAAATTAAGAAAAAAATGAAACTCAATCGCTTTTTTTTAATTGGACTAGCTTTGGCATTACTTTTTTTATATGGATTATCGAATATTATGTATGATATAGAAATTATTCATACAAATAAGGAGCTTCGGACTTTATTATATAAAGAATTAGAAGAACATGGAATCAAGAAAGGAAGTATTAAAAAAAGATTTCAGGAACTTGAAAAAATCAAAGAACAAATTGTGAATGAAAATAGAGATAAAATAGAGTGGTTAGAAATAGAGGCAAAAGGAACAAAATATATTGTACGTGTAGAAATGAGAAAATTAAAACCAACAAAAGAAGAACAGGAAAATAGAAATGTAATAGCAAAAAAAAGTGCGATTATAAGAAGAGTAGAAGCAACCAAAGGTGAAATTGTTAGAAATACGAATGATTATGTTAGTACAGGAGATATTATTATTAGTGGAAGTTTAAAATTAAATGAGGAGCAAAAAGAAACTGTTCCAGCAGAAGGAAAAGTTTATGGAGAAGTTTGGTATAAAGTAACTGTTTCTTATCCATTTGCTTACCAAGAAATAAGAGAAACTGGTAAAAAACAAATCGCTTATACATTTCAGTTTTTAAATCAAAATTTTCAATTGTTTCCATTTCATTATTACAAAACGAAAAAGATTGAGAAAACGATACTTTTAAAGCATTCTTTTTTGCCAATTGTGCTAGCAAAAGAAAATCAGATAGAGACAGTTGAAGTAGATGAAATTAATACAGAAGATGAAGCCATAGTGAAAGCAGAAGCCTTAGCGCGGAAGAAAATGGAAAGTCAACTTTCTGACAAAGAAGAAATAATTAGTCAAAAAAATTTGAAAGTTGAAGTAAAAGATAGTAGAATAGTATTAGAAATATTTTTTACAGTATTAGAGGATATTACAAGTTATCAAAATATAACAGAGGAAATAGAAAGTAAGTAGGTGGTTAATATGTTTCGCTCTACTTTTTTAAGTATTTTTAGTGGGACTTGGCCTATGATTTTAATTTGTTCCGTGATTATTGTTTCCATGCGAATTGTTTGGGTTATCAAGGAAAAACAGAAAATCATTTTTTATAAAGAATTGCTAGGGCTTTGTTTTATTATTTATGTGATGTGTTTATTCTATGTTGTGACATTTCAGGATGTTAGTTGGTCTACTTCTAATTTTGTTCCTTTTAAAGAAATGTTTCGATATCGAATTGGTTCCACTTTATTTTTTAAAAATGTATTAGGAAATATGATTATGTTCATGCCATATGGTTTTTTTGTCTCTTATTTTTTAAAATTAAAAAAGCCAATTTCCATTTTTCTATTAGCAGTACTGACATCTTTTACAATTGAATTTACACAACTTCAAATTGGACGAGTATTTGATGTAGATGATATTGTATTAAATATTATTGGAGCTTTATTAGGTTTTTTAATTTATTATTTTATCAATAAAATGAAAGAACATATTCCTCCAATATTGAAAAATCAAGTCATTTATACTATACTAATAGTAATATTGATTGCAGGAGCAATGTTATATTTATGTAATTGGGGAGTCATATAGATGAATGAAATTGGAATATTTAATAAGACTGAGGAAATCGTAGATTTAGAAGCTTTAAGAAAGCTTATGGAATATGCATTAGAAGTAGAAAAAACAAAAGCAGTGGTATTTAATATCATTTTAATTGACAATCAAAACATTCATAAAATGAATTTAGAATATCGAGGGATAGATAGGCCAACTGATGTCATTTCGTTCGCTTTGGAAGATGATAAAGTGTTTCTAAATGTAGAAGGAATTCCTAGAATATTAGGAGATATCTATATTTCCATAGAAAAAGCAAAAGAACAAGCAGAACTTTATGGACATTCTTTTACTCGAGAACTTTCTTTTTTAGCAGTACATGGATTATTACATCTACTAGGATATGACCATATGGAAAAAGAAGATGAAAAAGTTATGTTTGACCGTCAGGAGTTGATTTTAGATGGATTTGGAATTAAGAGATAAAAAGAAAACATTAGGACCGAAGAGACTGCTTCATAGTTTTAAATATGCAATAGAAGGACTTCTCTATGCGTTTAAAAAGGAACAAAATATGATAATTCATATTTTTATTACGATGGTTGTGGTAGTAGGTGGAATCTTATTAAACATTAGTTCTATGGAATGGTTAGTTTGTTTCCTTTTTATTGGACTTGTGATAGGAACCGAATTAATGAATACTTCAATAGAAGCAGTGGTAGATTTAGCTTGCCCTGAAGAAAATCCGTTAGCAAAAATCGCGAAAGACACTGCCGCTGCTTCTGTTATGGTATTTGCGCTCACTTCCGTGGTAGTTGGAGTAATGATTTTTTTACCAAAATTATTAGACTTATTAAAATAGGTGATGTTATGAAAGAAAAATTAGAACAATTATTAGAAAACTCTTATAGTCCATACTCTAAGTTTAGAGTAGCTGCCATATTAGTTGCCAAAGATGGAAAAGAATTCTTAGGAGTGAATGTAGAAAATGCTTCTTATGGAGCGGCAATATGTGCAGAAAGAAGTGCTTTTGTGAGTGCGATTAGTCATGGGTATAAACCACATGATTTTGAAGCTTTGTATATCATGGTAGATAGTCCTAAAATTAGTACTTGTTGTTTTATGTGTAGACAAGTCATTATAGAAATGATGGAAAAGGATAAAAAAGTAATTTGCATGAATCATCATGGAGATAAAAAAGAATTTCTCGTAAAAGAATTATGTCCATATCCATTTGATGAAAAGGATTTAGAATTATGAAAAGTGGGTTTGTAAGTCTAATCGGAAGACCAAATGTAGGAAAATCTACTTTACTCAATGAAATCGTGGGAACCAAAGTTGCCATTACTTCTCCAAAACCACAAACAACAAGAAATATTATAGAAGGCATTTATAATGATTTAGAAACACAAATTGTATTTGTGGATACCCCAGGAATTCATAAGCCAACTCATAAATTAGGGAATGTTTTAAACAAGCAAGCTTATTATAGCATTGATGATGTAGATGTCATTTTGTTTTTGGTAGATGCGAGTGAAGAATTGGGACTTGGTGACAAATATATCATAGAGAGATTAAAGGAAGTAACAAAACCTGTATTGTTAATTTTGAACAAAATTGATAAAATCCCAAAAGAGCATATTTTAGAAAAAATAGTAGCTTATCAAAAATTATATGATTTTAAAGAATATATTCCAGTTTCAGCACTAAAAAAAGAGAATGTAAATGACATTATAGGAACATTAAAAAACTATTTGCCTGACCAAATACAGTATTTTGATTCTAATACGGTTACCAATCAGTCTCTACCGTTTTTAATTTCTGAAATGGTAAGAGAAAAAGTATTTTTATTAACAGATGAGGAAGTTCCACATTCTGTTACTTGTGTTACAGAAGCAATAGAAAAGCAAAAAGGAAGTTTTCATATTCATGTAGCAGTCATTGTTGATAGGGACTCTTTAAAAAGAATTATCATTGGAAAGAATGGGTCTATGATTAAAGAAATAGGTGCTCAAGCTAGAATGGATATAGAAAAAATAATTGGGAAAAAAATATATTTAGAACTTTTTGTAAAAACAATTCCAAAATGGAGAGACAAAGAAAAATATCTGAACGAATTTGGGTATTATGATTCTCTAAAATAATTTGTATAAAATATTTTATCTCGTCTCACTATAAAAATAAGGTGAGATTATGAAAAAAGAATTATTATGGGAATTATTTAGAACAACAGGAAAAATAGAGTATTATATGAAATGGAAAAAGGAGAAAGAGCATGAAAGTAGTAGTTGGAGGAGTTTATAGACATTTTAAGGGTGCGAATATCAAAGTGATTGCAATCGCAAAACATTCAGAAACTTTAGAAAATATGGTAGTTTATTCTCATGAAGATACAGGTGAAATATGGGTAAGACCATATGATATGTTCATTGAAGAAGTAGACCATGAAAAATATCCAGAAGTAGAACAAAAATATCGTTTTGAGTACATTGGTGAATCAGAATGATTGAAAAAGTAGAAGGTATTATTTTGAATGTCAAAAGTTACGGGGAAACCAGTAAAATTGTCAATATTTTAACAAAAGAACATGGGGTTATTGGACTGATGGCGAAAGGCGCAAAAAATATGAAAAGTGATTTAAGAAGTGTCACAGATAAGCTAACCTATGGCTTTTTTCATATTTATTATAAAGAAAATAAATTGTCTAATTTGACAAGCGTAGATGTTATAAATCCATATCGAAATTTAAAAAATGATATTATAAGAATTAGTTATGCTAGTTTTTTATTAGAATTAGCAGAACAGGTATATAAACAAAATAGTAATGATAGGATTTATGATTTATTAATAGAGGGTCTCAATAAAATGAATGAAGGCTATGACCCAATGGTTATTACAAACATATTAGAACTGAAATATCTTTACTTTTTGGGAGTAATGCCAGTGATTGATACTTGTAGTATTTGTGGAAGTAAAGTTTCTATTGTAACACTTTCTAGTAGGAAAGGTGGATACATATGCAAGAATTGCTATACCAATGAAACGATTGTTAGTAGTAATACAATTAAATTAATTAGGATGTTTTATTATGTAGACGTTTCAAAAATCACAAAATTAGAAGTAAAAGACCAAAGCAAACGGGAAATGAATGCCTTTTTAGATGAATATTATAGTGAATATACAGGCCTTTATTTAAAAAGCAAAGAATTTTTAAAAAATATTAGTAAAGCGACAATTAGTTAGGAGTTTATATGAAAGAGTTTATGTATTTAACATGTCCATTTTCAACCTTGATTACCTGTCAACTTATAAAATTTGTAACAGAATCATGGATGGCTAGAGAATTAAAATGGGGAAGATTATTCAATGGGAGTGGAGGAATGCCAAGTAGTCATACTTCATTTACTTTTTCATTGACATCTTTGATTGGATTAAAGATTGGATTTGAAACTCCAATATTTGCCCTTGCACTTGTATTTTCTATCATTGTCGCTTATGATGCAATGGGACTTAGAAGAGAAAGTGGAAAACAAGCAGCAGCAATCAATCAAATTTTTGATGAAGTTTTTAGTAAAGATTCAGAAACTGGAATATTTCATTTAAAGGAACAAGTTGGGCATAAGCCATTAGAAGTTTTTATGGGAGTATTATTAGGAATCAGTATGGCTTTACTTTTTTCTCATATTTGACATCGGAAGATGTTTTTTTACTTCTTTGTAATTGCAATTTATTTCATACAATGTTAAACTATAATATAGGAAAGTAGATGATAATATGGAAAAGAAAATAGTGAAAGATACAACAAAAGAAGACCATTATGTTGAAATTGCTATAGGGTTTAAAATTATATATAATCAGAACCAATATTTAGCCTACACTGAAGTTCCTAAGAAAAAAAAGGATGTTCGTTTAGAAATCTATATCGGAAGAGTTTCTTTATTAAAAGAACAATATTTATTATTTAAATGTGAAACGGATTCTGAAAGGCGTCAAGTATTCTCCTATTTCAAACAAGTGTTTTCAGGCGAGGTAAATAATGAAATAGAACCTGTTGATTTTAGTATAATTGAAAGAATGAGTATCGTAAGCTCTGATTTGTTTGAAGAAAAAATGGATCAATATCCAAACTTCTTTACGCTTCCTAAAAAAGAGGAAATCGATGCAAATATTACTTTGCCAAATTTTTTGATGAAGAAAACTTCTAAAATAAAGGCTCAACCAGAAGAAATCCAGTTTGTGAAAAATAGTGATACAGTATTAGAATCAAATGTAGAACCATCAAACAAAGTTGAAAATATCGTGGAAGAAGCAAATCCTGTTTCAACTCCAGAGATAGCTATCGTTCCAAATCAAAATATAGTTTCTGAACAAACGGTTCCAGTAATGCCAAGTGTACAAGCAGGGTCATTCAATGAATCAATGTCAAATATACCACCAGTACAGGAGGTAAATACGATAAATATTATCCCAACTGGAGTAGAACCAAATAGACCATTAGAAAAAGAGGACATATCAAAAGAATTACCAACATTAGAAAGGACAGAACAACAAGCTGAAGCAGCAGTGGTAGAAACGCCTATACCAATTACAGAAGTAGTGACTCCTATCAATCATATGAATGTAGTAGGAGTTCCACCAATAGAACCTACTTTAACTCCAGAAGTACCAGTAGAAGAGCCTGTTAAATTTGAACAAATCTATGATGGCAAAAAAAGAAAAAAAGAAAAGAAAAAAGGAAAAAATAGCATTGTGATACTAATGATTATTACTTTATTGTTAATAGCCTCTATTGCTGTTGTATATGTATTTGTATTGGAACCTCAAATGCAAGAAACAAATAAGCCAAATACTCCAATAACAAAACCAGAAGAGCCAAAAACGTCCAATTTGGTATGTACCATAGAAACAGAAAATACAGAAGATAATAGCTTAGAAAATAAGACCATTACCTTTGTATATGACAATGCTAGTAAAAATATTTTAAGTTCTAAAGAACATATAACGGTTACAATGTCAGATGCAGATATTTATATGGAAAGAAAAGCAATGATTAAAGTATTCAGTCAAGAATTAAATAATACAGATGGGCAAAAATATACATTTAAGTATGATGACAAGCAATATATTTATCAAGTGTTTATAGACCGTGATTATGAAAAAGCAACAGAAACAGAAAAAGACGAAACTTGGAAAAACACTTTTGATGAAGCGAACGAATATTATTTAAAAGAAGGATATACCTGTAATGGAATTAAAAAGGAGCCTTCAAATGAATTAACGCTGACAAGTACAACAGGAAATAATACAGTAGATTATAATAATTGGGTTGTGACTTATCAGAAAGCAATTTTATCAGAGGACAAAGAAACTTTATCTATTACATTAGAAGTAAAAAATAATGGAACAGAAGCAAGAACTCTAAACGGAATATTAAAGTTATTTGACAAAAATAATCAAAATGTTAGAAATACCAAAATGAATCAACAAATAGCTCCAGGAGAGACAAGCACAATTGTTATTGACATAAAAAGTACAAATGAAAATAAAGACCCAGAGTTAGGCAATTTAGAAATTGTAAATTTTGAAGATATTAGTCAATATTTAATTGAACTTTATCGATAAAAAGTATTGACGAATAAAATATTTCTGAGTAAAATAATAGTAATCAATGCGATGACTGGCTTGGAAACCAAGAGCAATATAAAATAAGCTGATTCTCTTAGAATAAGTAAGGTGGAACCGCGGGGTAACTCGTCCTTACATTCTAAGGGAATTTTTCTTTCCACCAGAAAATAGAAAAGAGGAGAACATATGGAAAAAGTAACAATGGACAAAATAGTCAATTTATGTAAGCAATATGGTTTTATATTTAAAGGAAGTGAAATCTATGGGGGGCTTGCCAATACTTGGGATTACGGTCCACTTGGTGTAGAACTTAAAAACAATGTAAAGAAAGCATGGATGAAGAAATTTGTACAAGAAAGCATTTACAATGTAGGAATGGATAGTGCGATTTTAATGAATCCAAAAACATGGGAAGCAAGTGGACATTTAGCGACTTTCTCGGACCCATTAATTGATTGTAAAGAATGTAAAACTAGACATCGTGCTGACAAACTAGTAGAAGAGCATAGTAAGATAGAAGCAGGAGGATGGAGTAACGAAAAACTACTTGATTATATTAAAGAACATCATATCACTTGTCCGAATTGCGGAAAATTAAACTATACAGACATTAGACAATTTAACTTAATGTTTAAGACATTCCAAGGTGTAACAGAAGACGCCAAAAGTACAGTTTATTTAAGACCAGAAACAGCCCAGGGAATATTTGTAAACTTTATGAATATACAAAGAAGTATGAGATTAAAAGTTCCATTTGGAATTGCTCAAGTTGGAAAGAGCTTTAGAAACGAAATTACTCCAGGAAACTTTACGTTTAGAACTCGTGAATTTGAACAAATGGAATTAGAGTTTTTCTGTAAGCCAGGAACAGAGTTGGAATGGTTTGGATATTGGAAAGAGTACTGTTACAATTGGCTACTCAATTTAGGAATGAAAAAAGAAAATATTCGAACACGCGACCATGAACAAGAAGAATTAAGCCATTATAGTAATGCTACAACTGATTTTGAATTTTTATTCCCATTTGGTTGGGGAGAATTATGGGGGGTTGCAAGTAGAACTGACTATGATTTAACACAACATCAAAATGTTTCAAAGCAAAGTATGGAATATTTAGACCCAGAAACAAATGAAAAATATATTCCATATGTTATTGAACCAAGTTTAGGAGCAGACCGTGTTGTACTTGCTTTCTTGTGTAATGCTTATCGTACTGAAACTTTAGAAAATGAAGAAGTTAGAGAGATATTATCACTTCATCCTGCATTAGCACCATATAAAGTTTCTATTCTTCCGCTTATTAAAAAATATCATAGTGAAAAAGCAATGGAGATTTATAAAGTACTCGCGTCTCATTTTATGGTAACTTATGATGAAGCAGGAAATATTGGAAAAAGATATCGTAGAAGCGATATTATGGGAACTCCTTTTGCAATTACTATTGATGATAATACTTTAAACGAAAATACAGTCACAATAAGAGATAGAGATACAATGGAACAAATAACATTAAAAGTGGAAGAAGTAATACCTTATATAGAAGAAAAAATGAAATTTTAGAAGCGAAAGCTTCTTTTTTTGTTAAAAAGATAGGATTTTCGATTATGCTTATCGAATACTACTAGTGAGAAGATAATTCTATCTACTTGACAATAGTAATGTATAACTACTATAATGTAGATAGATGTTTTCCTGATAGAAGGAGGGCATCATGAAAACAAAGAGAATATTTGGTCTTAGATATGACCCAATTTTTAAAAATATTTATTTTAAAGAAAAAAATATGAAAAAATTAATGAAAGATTTATTTCATGAAGACTTAGAAGATTTTCATTATGAAAAACAGGAACTTCCTAAAAGCAATGTCAATTTAAGCTCAGGCGTTTGTGACATTGTTATGAAAAGTTCGAAAAGAATTATGATATTAGAAATTCAAAATGTAGATTTAAAAAATTTAGTGGAAAGAGTGAAATATTATTCTTCGGAAATGTATTCGAATCAAAATCCAGGAGAAGATTATAAGCGACTATTACCAGTAGAAGTATATTTGATTGTAAATTTTCCATTTGGAGAAAAGCAAGTACTAAAAGAATATGAAGAGTTTGAAAAAAAATTAAAAGAACAACTAGGGAATGTTTCCAAAATCAAAATATGGAATATTAAAGTAGCGCTCAAAGAAAAAGTGGGACTTGACTATGATTATGCTAGACTCTTTACATTAGATGATAAAGGTAGGAGTGAAAGTGGAAAAGAAGTATTAAAAAGGCTAGAAAGCAAAGAAGAATATGAAGAACTAGTAAAATCTGTCAAGTATTATAATATGGATACTGAAATGTACCAAAGATTAAAGGAGGTAGAAAAGATGGAAATGACGTTTGAGCAAGCCACAGCTGGTTTTTTTAGAGAAGGAAGAGAGCAAGGAATTATAATTGGAGAAAAGAGGGGAGAAAAGCGTGGAGAAAAAATTGGAGTACAAAAAAAAGAAGAAGAAGTGATACAAAATATGCTAATGGAAGGTTTTCCATTAGAAACGATTATGAAAATCGCTAAAATACCAAGGAAAAAAGCAGAAAAATACCAAAAAAGCATATCTATGAATGTCAATCAAAAATGACACTTTTTCTTGTTCTTTCTTTTATTGTGTGTTAAAATAAATTTAGAATAGGAGTGGATGCTAGTGGAAGAGACAAATTATTTTGAGCGTCATTTAACAGACCGTGAAAAAATGGTTTATTATTTTGAAAAATATAAAAAAGCCTTAACTTGTAACCGAAAAAATGAAGCAAGTAAGTTTCTTCATTTAGCAAACCACTACTTAAAACAAAGTCAAATTATAAAAGAAGAAAAATCGGAGTAAAAGGGATGAAAAAGGGGAAAACTACAATAGAACAATTAATTCATATATTGGATGACCAAGCGTTGTGTAAACAATTATTAAATGCAGACGATAATTGTTCTTTTTTGGGTGATGGTCTTTCTAAGCAATATTATTTAAATGAATTTGAGCGTTTATTAAATAGTACTGTTTTTATTATGAAGAAAACCCACAATTTTAGTTATTTGCCAATTACGATGAAAATTTTAACGACTTTTTACTTAGAGAGAATGCGTGAAAATCCTTTTCAATTTTATGAAAATGCTGCATGCAGAAATTTATTAGAATTATCGAAAAAGTATCCAAAAGAATTAGAACTTTTTCAAAAATTTTTAAAGGATATTCATTTTGAAGAAGCAGCAGATGATGTTGGAAGATTTTATCATAAGCAAATGAAAAAAAATAGAATTTTAAATGATTTTGAATTAAAAGATTTATTAAGTTATTTAATGATTTACAAAAATCGAAAAATGCCACATCACTATCTTAGATATCTATTTTATGTGATTTTTGAAAAAGATAGAGAATTAGAATTATCATCTGCAATATATGTTGAATTATTCCGTTTTTTGATTTTAGATTTACTTGGACAACTAGGTTGGAAAGAAAATGTACATGTTGTAACATTGGATGAAAAAAAACCGTTTATTTATCAAGGGCCAGATATTTATATTAATGAAAATGTTATAAAGCCAACATTAGAAGGAAATATGCTTTATTTTGCTTATTTATTTGATTTGTTTGAAAAAAGATATAAATATAAGTCTTTTGTTCATAATAAATATGAAGAAATTAAAAGTAAAAAGCAGTACATGATAAAAGAAATATTAGGTGCAAGTTTCTTCTATGATAATTATTCCTATTTAAGTATTGAAACTGAGATTGTAGACCAAAGTTTAATTGACCGTCTTCGCTTTTTTGAAGAAGTAGCGCCAGCACTTTATAAAGAAATTATAGAAGATTATGAAAAACAGATTATAGATGCAATAAAAGGAGAAACACCTTCTAATGATTCCAATCATCTTATTTTAACACTAGAAGATTTAACTGACCAAACCATTTTGTTATCTCCAGAAATTATAGAAAATCGTCCTTTTTTAAAATTGGAGTATCAATTAGATGGAAGAAAAAAGAAAATTGTAGAATTGCTAGAAGCGTATGAATCTGAATTGGAATTAATTTTTGAAGATGAAGACAATGAAATGTTAGCAAGTTATTATGAACAAGTAATTTTTCATACTTCATTAACAATATCAAAATTGTCAGAAGAATTTATTGGATTATTAGAATATAGACCAAAACTTCCAAGAACGGATAAATTAATAGAGAAAATTATTCAAAGACATTTTGTAAAAGAAATTAATAAAAGTGTTAGAAATCATATCATTACACATAGTGAGCTAGAAACCATTCTTTCTAAATGGAATGATTATATGGCAAGATTGTATGAATTAGAGCAAAAAAGGATTAGTAAATATTTGACTAAAAATCCTGACCAGTGGAAATTTTCTAATCATCATTTAGAGATGTTATATCGTTCTGTTAGTTATATTAGTAATCCAGAATTATATGAAAGTACCTATCTCAATTTAACACAAGTACTTGATATCAAGGATGCAAAGGAAATTCAAAAAAAGGTTTTAAAGAATAAACTTACGAATCAAAAAGTTTATATGGTAGTACTGAGTATTTTGATTTTAATTTTTTCAGTTTCACTATTCTTGTTAGGAAAAGTTATTTGGCAATATTGGAGTGCCTCTGATAGTTATGGAAAAATACAAAATCAAGTAGGACAAAGCAAACCACTTCCAATCCTGAAACCAGACCCAAACAGAACAGAGTTTCCAATTAATGATGATATCCCACAAGTAGATTTTGAACCATTATATGAAATTAATGATGAAATTGTTGCTTGGATTAGAGTGGAAGACACAGAGATTAATTATCCAATTACTAGAGCAGAAGATAATGAATATTATTTGAAACATTTATATAATAAAAAAGAAAATATTAGTGGTTCTATTTTTGTGGATTATCGTGCCAATCAAGACTTTAGTTCAGATAATACCATTCTTTATGGTCATAACATGAGAAATAATACGATGTTTGGTTCTTTGAAAAAATATCGAAAAGAATCTTATTTTGAAGAACATAAATATATATGGCTGATTACTCCAAAAGCCACATATCAATATGAAATTTTTGCGGCTTATGAATTTGATTCTTCAAAAGAAGCACATATTATTAATTTTAATAGTGAAGAGTCATTCCAAGAATATTTGGATAACATAAAAGAAAAAACCATTTTCTCCAATGAATTTGAAGTAGGAACAAAAGACCATCTTTTAACCCTTTCAACATGTACAGATGAAGAACAAGATGAACGTTTTACAGTGGTAGCAAAACGAGTGATGACATATATAGTTCCAGAAAAAAATGTGTCAAATCAGAAAAATGTCGAATTACCTGATTGACATTATAAAAAAATTGTTAGATAATGGTAATGTAAGATAAGGGAGAGTGTTTTATGAAAAAAACTGTAAAAATGATGAGCTTTTTTGCAATTGCATTTTGTTCTCTATGGCTTGGAGTAGCTAGTGCAAGTGCAGCAAATTTAAAAATTGACGTAATAAATGGACAAGATGGAAGTGGAATTGATTATGGTACAATTACAACAACAAAAAATAGCTGTACAGTAACTCCAGCTGATAGCAGTTCAAGCAATATTATAACAATAAAAAGTGGACAACAACTTTATGTAGAAGTAAATCCTGGATGTACTCAGACATTTCAAGTAACTGTAAATGAAGGTTATGAAATTGATACTGTATTAGTGGACCGTCAATATGTACAACCATCTGCAGATGGCGTTTATACTTTTTCAAATATTACAAATGCAAATAGTTTGTTAAGTACAGATGTAGCTGATGTAGCACATTCACTATGTATTAAATATAAGAAAAAAGGAGCACCAAGTAGTCCAAATACAGGAGATGTAGCTTATGTATTCCCTGTAGCAGGTGCAGCCCTTTTATCATTAGGATTAATGATTATATTAGTTCGTAAAAATAAAAATGTAAAAGCTTAATCAGAAAAAGAGTTATGAAAATAGCTCTTTTATTGTGAAAATAAATTTGATTTTGATAGAGATGAAATATTATGATTTTTTATAAAATTTTTAAAATTTTAGATTGAAAGTTTGGTTTTGCCCAAACTTTTTCTTGTCGTAATAGTGATTATTTGGTATAATTTTATATAGAATATGAGAGTGTGGTAAGATGAAGAATAAAGGGCAAGCATTGGTCGAATTTATTATAATATTACCAGTTTTATTGCTATTAATATTAGGAGCAATAGACTTTGGAAATATTCTTTATAAAGAGTATACATTAGAAAATGATTTGGATTATGTAGTAGAATTAGTAAAGCAAAATAAAATAACAGAAGTAAATTACTTTGTAAAACAAAAAAAACTACAATCTGATATTGAAAAAAAAAGTACCACTACAACCATTACCTTGTCAAGAAAAGTGGTAGTGAATACACCAGGACTGAATCGAATCTTGGGAAAAAACTATCAAATTAAAGCGAGCAGGGTGATTTCAAATGAATAAAAAGGGGCAAGTTCTTGTACTGTTTTTAATCTTATTACCATTTTTATTATTGCTTGTAGGTTTTATTGTAGATATTGGAATGGCTTATAATGAAAAGCGAAAAATAGAGCATGCAATGAGAGATTCTATTTCTTATGCATTAGACCACATAAAAGAAGAAGAATCAACTTTGAAAGTGAATATGACTCATTTATTAAAAGAAAATATTAAAGATATCTATGAAATTAGAATTGAAATAAAAAATGAGAAAGTTTCTGTTGGAATGGAGAAGCGAATAGATACTATTTTTCTTTCCAAAGATTACACTATCAAATTATCTTATCAAGGAGAATTTATAAACGGCAAAAAAAGGATTAAGAAAGAGGGATAATATGGCTTTAGAAAAGGCAAAAGTATTTACAATTGCATCTGTAAAAGGAGGAACTGGAAAAACAACGACACTTTTAAATTTAGCAGGTGCTTTTAGTCTTCAAAAAAAGAAAGTACTTATTATTGATTTGGATTTATATGGAGGAGCCATTGCCCTTTCTTTAAATATTTCGAATGAACAAGATATTTATAGATTAGTAGATGATTTGAGCAGTAATCGCTTTGAAAATATAGATAGATATTTAGTAAAATATAATGATGATATCGATGTGATTCCATCGCCGAAAGACCCTAGAAACGCAAGTAAAGTAGGAAGCAAATATATTTCAGTCGTATTATCAAAAGTCATATATCGTTATGATGTGATTTTGATTGATACCAATCACTTTTTGAATGATATTACTTTAGTAGCTCTTGATGCGAGTGACCAAGTATTATATGTTGTGAATAATGACCCAGCGAATTTAAAAAATATGGCTACTAGAATTGCAATTCATAAGGACATGGAGCAAGATAATTATAAAATTATTTTAAATGATGCTTCACATCCTGGCAAAGACCAATTTTCAAAATATGATGTGAAAAATATTTTGAAAGAGGGAATTGATTATATAATTCCAAAAAGTTTTTATTTGAAAAATATAGATAAATATGTCTTAGAGGGGAGCATTTTAACTTTAAACAAAGGAGTCTCTTCTAAACATAGAAAAACAATTGAAGGCTTTAAAAACATGGCTACTTCATTGATGAAAGAAAAAAAATAGGAGGAATATTATGGCAAGGAAAAAATTTGTAGAAGAATTTGATGTTCAAATAGAAACTCCAGAAGTTGCTTATGTTTCAGATTATGAAGCATTTCCAAATAAAATATTGTTAGATGAACTTCGCACAAAAATAATTCAAAACTTAATTGATAACAATATTACAAAAGCCAGAGATATGACAGACTTTGTGAAAACACAAATTGATAGAACCATTGATGGTTATGACTTATCCAATGTGGAAAGAAGCTATTTATATAATTTGATAGATAATGAAATTAGTGGGAATGGACCATTAACAGAATTATTAGAAGACCATGATATTACAGAAATTATGGTGAATGGAAAAGACGAAATCTATATTGAATTAGAAGGTCGTGTGGTAAGAGACAATAGTATTTCTTTTATTAATGAGGACCATATTTTGAGAACAATTCAAAGAATGATTCAGCCTCTTGGGAGAACGATTGATACAGCCAATCCTATGGTTGATGCAAGGCTTGTAGATGGTTCCAGATTGAATGCTGTTATTCCACCACTTTCTTTAAATGGACCAGTTCTAACAATTCGTAAATTTAAAGAGGAGCTTGCTAATATTGAGGACTTTTTAAGGACAGGAGCACTAACCCCTTATATGGCAAGATTCTTAGAGGCTTGTGTAGAAGCAAAATTGAATATTATTATTTGTGGAGGAACAGGAAGTGGAAAAACAACTTTATTAAATGTTTTATCTTCGTTTATTTCTCCACATGAGAGAATTATCACGATTGAAGATGCAGCAGAACTTAGATTGGAACAAGAACATGTTATTTCCTTAGAAACAAGGTTAACCAACTATGAAGGAGAAGGAGCAATCACGATTCGAGATTTGGTAATTAATTCTCTACGTATGAGACCAGACCGTATTATTGTTGGAGAAGTTCGTGGAAAAGAAGCTTTTGATATGTTGCAAGCCATGAATACAGGGCATAATGGTTCTTTAACAACCATGCACGCCAATAGTCCGATAGATGCTTTAAACCGTTTGGAGACAATGGTGTTAATGGCAGGAATGGAGATACCAATTAGGGCGATTCGTGAATATATTGAAGGAGCAATTAATATTGTTGTTCAAGTGTCTAGATTAACAGATGGAAGAAGAAAAGTAACCAGTATTTGTGAAATAACTGGAATTGAAGACAACGCGATTAAAATGGAAGAAATATTTACATTTAGACAAGATGGAGTGAAAGAAAACGGGGATGTATTGGGAGAATTTATTTTGCATGACCGTATTCCAAACGTTTATAAAACAATCAAATCAAGAGGAATTAATACACTAAGTGATATATTTGAATAGAAAGTAGGTGATTCTATGGAAAATTTGGAAGAAACTGGTTTTAGTTTAGAATCAGTAGAAAAACCAACGAATCAAGATATAACTATTACATATACTCCAAACCAACTTGTTATGAGATATACATATACAGTATTTAAAAATGGTGTTCCAAGTAGTGGTGAAAGTATTGAGAGAGATAAAGCAATAGATATTATATTAGATGAATCTGGAACCTACCAAATTAAAATAGAATCCTATGATTATTACAATCGAAAAACAGAAATCCAAAGTGGAGTTTATAAAATAGATAAAGATGCCCCTGTAATCTTACTTGGAAGCGATTCTTTAAAAATGAGAGTTGGATCAATTCTTTATCCAATGGCAGATGTAAAAGCGTATGATACACAAGATGGAGATTTATTGGAACAAGTAACAACCAATGTAGAGGAATTAAACTTTGATGAAATTGGATTAAAAAAATTAGTTTATACAGTGACTGATAGTGCTGGAAATACGACAACGAAAACGATGATGATTAATGTTGTCAAAGATGATACTTTTGGAGTTATTCTCATTCAATTAGGAATTATAACAGCGCTAGTAGGGATTATATTTGCGATGTTATCTTATAGAAAAAGTGTAAAATTAGAGCAACGAATCAAAAAATATAGTATTGATTCTTTAAATGACCATTCTTTATCATTGTTTGATAGATATTATCAATTTTATGCAAAATTATTAAAACGAATGAGCAAGTATGTATCTAAGTCTGTTTTTTTAAAAAAATATTCGAATCGTTATGAAAAATATGTTGGAATTATGGGAGATGAAAATAGAACTGGTATCGATTTTGTATCAGCTAAAATATTAATTGCAGTTTTATTTGTAATCATTGCAATTATATCATCTACCTTGCAAATTGAATTGATGAATTCATATGAAATAATTTTTCCATTTATATTTGGATTTTTTGTCCCAGATATTTTGTATATTTCAAAACATAAGCTGCATAGAAGACATATTGAAAACGATTTATTGCAAGCGATTATTATTATGAACAATGCATTTAAATCTGGAAGAAGTATTACACAAGCCATAGAATTAGTTATGACTGAATTAGATGGAGCCATTGCCAAAGAGTTTAAAAAAATGAGAGCAGAACTTTCTTATGGACTATCGGTGGATATTGTTTTTGGAAGATTTGCAGACCGAATTAAATTAGAAGAAGTGAATTATTTAACAGCTTCTTTAAGTATTTTAAATAAAACTGGTGGGAATATTATCAAAGTATTTTCTTCGATTGAAGAGTCCTTATTTAACAAGAAAAAACTATGGCTAGAATTAGAATCCTTAACAAGTAGTTCTAAAATGATTATGTATGTATTATTCTGTGTTCCAGTTCTATTTACAATTTTTGTAAGTGTTATTAATCCAGAATACTTTTTACCATTTTTTACAACACCACTTGGAATTATGTTATCGTTCTTTATTGTTATTTTATATGTTGTTTATATTATGTGTGTTAGAAAAATTATGGCGGTTAGGATGTGATGAAATTTGAAAAATAATATCATTCGAAAAATTTATCGTGAAAAAGATTTAGAAAGAATTCAAATGCAGATTGATATGTTAGGAGGGAAGTCTAAATTTGATGCGACAGCATTCATTAACCTTCAATTGCTTTCTTGCTTAATTGTATTTCTAGTTGTATTGTATCAAGCAAAGCATGCATATATATTTGCACCTGCGATTACACTAGCTTGGTATTATGCATATTATTATTTGATTATAACAAAACCATTAAAGATGCGCATTCGAAAACTTGACCATGAAGCTTTGTATTTTTTTGAAATTTTAACTTTGACATTAGAATCAGGAAGAAATCTTGAAAATTCATTAGAAGTAACCGTAGCAAATGTAAAATCGGAATTATCAGATGAATTTAAACGGTCTTTATTAGAAGTTCATTTTGGAAAATCTTTATTAGAAGCTTTAGAAGATATGAAAAAAAGAATTCCATCAGAAACAGTCAATAACATTATTTTAAATATTACCCAAACGAATATTTTTGGAAATAGTATATTAGATACAATGTATAATCAAATTGCTTTTTTAAGAGACAAACAAATATTAGAAATTAAAGGACAAATTAATAAAATTCCAAATAAAATAAGTATTATTTCAGTATTATTTGTTGTGCCATTAATTATGATTCTTATTTTAGGACCATTTCTACTTAATTTTTTGGGATAAATGAAGTATAATAGTAATAGGAGATGAAAAATATGTATCATTTTATAGGAATAAAAGGGACTGGCATGAGTGCATTAGCACAAATTATGCATGACCTAGGGTATGAAGTAGAGGGTAGTGACAAGCCAGACCATTTTTTTACAGAAGAAGCATTATTAGAAAAAAATATTCGGATTCTTCCATTTGATGAAAAAAATATAGAACCTGGTATGATTATTGTACAAGGAAATGCGTTTAATGACCATAATCCAGAGGTTGCTAAAGCAAAGGAACTAGATTTGAAAATTTATACGTATCAAGAAATGGTTGGAAGATTAACAGGTATGTTTCAAACGATTGCTGTTTCAGGTTGTCATGGGAAAACGACAACAACAGCGATGTTATCTCATGTATTATCGAATATTACAGGATGTAATTATTTAATTGGAGATGGGTCAGGGAAAGCGAGCAAAGAAAATTCCTATTTTGCATTAGAAGCGTGTGAATATAAAAGACATTTCTTAGATTATGACCCAACATATGCAATCATTACGAATATTGAATTAGACCATATCGATTATTATAAAAATATTGATGATGTTATTGATGCTTATCAAAGTTTTGCCAATAAAGCTGAAAAAATGGTAATTGCTTGTGGAGATGACCCTTATACACATGTGTTAGAAGTAAATCCACCAATTTTCTATTATGGATTAAAAGAAGATAATGACATTTTAGCTAAAGATGTAGAATATAGGAATGATGGAACAGAATTTGATGTATTTGTAGAAGGCAATTATTATGGACATTTTGATTTACCACTTTTTGGAAAACATATGTTGTTAAATGCTTTAGCCGTTATTGGTGTTTGTTATTATGAAAGAATGGATGCCAAAGATGTAGCAAAAAATTTAAAAACATTTGGTGGAGCCAAAAGAAGATTTAAGGAAAATGTGATTGGCGATATTGTAACTGTTGATGATTATGCTCATCATCCAACTGAAGTAAAAGTAACCATAAAAGCAGCCAAACAAAAATATCCAGATAAAGAAATTGTAGCCATTTTAAAAACACATACTTTATCTAGAACGAAAGAATTTGCAGAAGAATTTGCAGAGGCTCTTAATCTAGCTGATAAATCGTATATCATGGATGTAGGAGTAGATAGAGAAGAGATTGGCTATGATGATGTTACTTATGAATTGATTTTAGAAAAATTAAATAATGGAGAATATATTTCTTTAGATACAGTCGATAAATTATTAAAACATAAGAATGCAGTGTTGTTATTCATGAGTAGTAAAGATATTTATGTATTGCAAGCAGAATTTGAAAAAAGATTAAAAGAAAATTTAGAAGTTTAACAAAAATAGTTTTTAATATAAAATAACATCTCAAGGAAAAGAGGTGTTATTTTATATTAAATATAGAATTTTAAAAGGTATGATAAACAAGAGTGAAAAATGGGTTTCTGATTTTTATATATTAACTATTTCGATAGATACTATTGTAAAATGTAGAAGCCTCATGTATAATGAATATGGAGTTACTATTCTGATAGTTAGGTGTTTTACTCAATTCTTCATCAACAGATGATAGAATCGAGGTGGTTTTTATGAAAAAATTCATAGGAAGGATAAATTCTTTTGGAATTAATTATTGCATTTGCAATGATTGTGTTTTACACTATCATAGTTCTTAAAAATAAGAATTAACTTAAAAGAAAACGCCAACTCAGCTTTGAATTGGTGTTTTTCTTACCTAATATATAGAGAGTAAACACCTAACATAGGAATATTAGAATGTATCTCTTTTTTATGATATGAAGTTTCCCTCATCTATATACATTGTACTATAGTACTTTTTTTTTGTCAATAATAATGCTTATTTTACTTTGCAAATCGAAGTTATTTATTTAGCAATTAATATATCTTCTTCAATATGAAAATGCAGAAGTTGATTTTTCATTTTTTCAAATTCTTCATTTGATATTTTTACTTTATACATAATTTGTTCTTGATATTTTTTTTCTATAATTTGGGTATTAGATAATAGATGTTCCATTTGTTTTTCTTCTGGATAGGAAAATGTACAAGTGATAATCTTTCCTGGAACAAAATTGATAAAAGTTGCTTTTTTTAATGCTTCTACAGTAGCATTGGAATAAGCACGTACTAAACCGCCAGCTCCTAATTTAATGCCGCCAAAATAGCGAATAACGATAGCAAGAATGTAATTCAAATTTTGTTTTTGAAGTACATTTAATATAGGCATACCAGCAGTTCCACTTGGTTCTCCATTATCTGATACATGAATATGATTGTCACAAATATAAGCATAACAGTAATGTGTGGCGTTTTGATATTCTTTTTTTACCTGTTCTAATTCTTGTTTTATTTCTTCTATATTTTGTACAGAAACTAGTTTACAAATAAATTTTGATTTTTGAATGATTATGGTATTTAAGACTGTATTTTTAATACTTTGCATGTTTTATCACCTCTTTCATTATAGCACAGTTTCTTGACAATCTTTGAAAAGGTGTTATGATAATAAATATATTTTTTTTGAGAAAAGAGGGATATTCTGTGATAAAAGAAGTAAAAATAGAAGTAACAGAAGAATGTAAGAGATGGTGTGTTCATTGTTCTAGTGAAGCCAAAGAAATAGAATTTCGTTATTTAGATTATGACCTTGTGAAAAGAATTATTGATGAGGCAGTTTTATTAAAAGCATCCAGTGTTGTATTTACTGGTGGGGAAGCAACTTTATATCCAGAGATAGAACATGTTATTTCATATGCTCATAAAAAAGGATTACAAACGAAGCTTTATACGATGTGTAATCCTGAATTAGAAAGCATTGACAAGATTAGAAGTTTGAATGTATATGGTTTAGATGAGGCCATCTATTCTACAACGTATCATTTGACAAGAGACAATATAGTAACGCTAGAAAGACTGCAAACTTTTTTCCCTGAATTATTGAAGCAAACTGATATAAAATTAGGGTTGCATCACGCGATTACAGGGGAAACGGTTCATGATGTTGATGATGTAGTAAACTTGTTTTTTTCCCTCCCTGACGATAGAACAACCAACCTTTCTTTTTTGAGATTTGTCCCACATGGAAGAGGAACAAAAGATTTGTTGTTATCAAAAGATGAATTATTATGGTTTCGGGAAAAAATGCTCGAATTTAGAAAAAAATACGGGAATCGCATTCGTTTAGGAAGTCCATGGAATTTTTTAGGGATATCTCATACTCCTTGTAATGCAGCGGAGCATACTATGATAGTAGGGTTTGATGGACGAGTATATCCATGTGATGCCATGAAGTATTTTGACTATTTAGGATTTGGTGGAAACATTTATGAGCATACACTGGAACAAATTTATCGTTCACAATATTTTCAAAATGTTAGAAATTTGAAAAATTGTGTTAGTGGAGAGTGCATGAAATGTTCAAATTTTGCGATTTGTAGAGGTGGATGTTTAGGTCAAAAAATGATAGATTTTATGGAACAAAGTAATCTAACATTTCAGCACTATGGAGATATGGCAAAAAGAACAATGAACCATTTTGATAGTGAAGAATTAAAGAATTTGAATGGGAAAATGGGAATTGTTGGAGAGATTGGGGAGCTAATAGATTTCTTTAAAAAATATAAGACACATAATTTGGATGATGCTAGTAAGAAAAAGTTGCTGACAAATTTAGAAGTAGAAATTGGAGATATTATTTGGTATTTGGCAGCATCTTTGTCAAGCTCTTATCAATTTGAATTTGAGGATATAGGAAATTATTTATTTAGGAGAGGGACACAAAGAATCCGTATCGTGAATGATGAAAGTATAATAGCAAGTATCAAGAGAAAAGACCCAGAATGTTTCAAAAGCAATAGAGATAATAGTCTTCCAGTTAGTTATTTAGATAGTTTGAGTAAAGAAGGATATTCTTTTCATGAAGAGTGGAAAAGTTTAGTTCGCTATGCCTGTGAAGTGATTTATGCGGACAAAAGAGAGACAGTATTAGAAAAAAGTGCTTGCTTATTGGTATCTTTATCAAGAATTGCATCTGTAGAGTTAGGAGTTTCTATGGAACAAATATTAAAAAGAAATATTGAAAAATTAAAAGCTCGTTATCAAACTGGATTTGATAGTGAAATTGCAAGCTCTAGAGTAGAATTATTAACAGCATATAAAGAAAGTGAACCATCTTGTCAAAAAGTTAAAGTGTAAAGCTTTAATTTTTTTTGTATTTTAAATAGAGAATTTCATTTTTATAATGAAACAAGAATATTTGTGCCAATTTGGTTACAAAATAAAGATAGAAATAATGAGTTTGCTATAATGAAAAAGAATAGAGAGGTAATCGAAAATGTTAAGAAAAAACAAACAAAAAAAGAATTTAGAGAATAAAGCTTTTACCTTAATTGAATTATTAGCAGTAATCTTATTGATTGGAGTAATTGCTTTAATTATTAGTCCACTTGTAATTAGGACGATAGGGAAAAGTGGGAAAGCAACGTTTGAAAGAAGTATTGATGGATTAATAGAAAGTGTTAGAATTGACCATAGCAATGATAACTTTTATGCACCTAGAGAATATTTCTATGAAAAAAAAGATTTGACATTGCTCACAGTAGCTGATAAGATGAAAGACCAAAAAATCAAAATTCATGGAGAGATAGATGGAAATGGATTCATCTATGTAGATGAGAATGGAAAAATTCATATAGACAATATATGTGATAAGGAATATTGTGCGAATGGACCAGAAGATGATATTGTAATTACACCAAATCCAGATGGAGA
>JAAWNF010000030.1 GCA_022798795.1 Bacilli bacterium | reverse complement strand
ACTTAAATCATTCATATAGACATCTTCACATTCATTAAAGAAAAGATAAGTAATTCCTTTTATTTCAAGACTGTGTGGCTCTATATAGGCAATATTAGTGTTTATTAAACTAATAATACCTCCATTTTCTAGCTTTGCTTTAATATTACTAAATTTAAGCAAGTTATTAATCTTCTTTTCTAATACCTCATCAATTTCTAACTTTTCTTTTACTATTTGCATAACTAATCAAACTCCTTTCAAAACAAACAAAAAAGATTAACCGAAATTAACCTTTATATTTTGAAAGTCGATTAGTTCGACTAATTTCCCTATGGTGCCACAAGTAGGAATCGGACCTACATTAAAGCCTTACCATGGCCTCGTAATACCATTATACTATTGTGGCAAGCGTTGGTAATATTAATTATACCATAATATACAAGAAAATAAAAGAATTGTTTTCCTGTTTCACGAGTGCTATACTAAAAAAGAGCCTAGAGAGTGTTCTCTAGGGCTTTTTATTTGGAGGTGTTTTTTATGACAAAATATGTATTTGTAACAGGTGGAGTTGTTTCTGGTCTTGGAAAAGGAATTACAGCTTCTTCTTTAGGATTACTTTTAAAATCTCGAGGCTATAAAGTATTTATGCAAAAATTTGACCCTTACATGAATGTAGATCCAGGCACAATGTCACCTTACCAACATGGTGAAGTTTATGTCACTGCAGATGGTTCAGAAACAGATTTAGATTTGGGTCACTATGAAAGATTTATTGATGAAGAACTAAATTATACATCAAATATTACAAACGGAAAAGTGTATGCTTCTGTCATTGAAAAAGAAAGACATGGAGACTATTTAGGAGCCACTGTACAGATTATTCCACACATTACAAATGAAATCAAACATAAAGTATATGAAGCTGCTACCACTAGCAATGCAGATATTGTTATCACAGAGATTGGAGGAACAATTGGTGATATTGAATCACAAACATTCATTGAAGCATTAAGGCAAATTCAGTATGAATTAGGACGTGAAAGTACTTTCTTTGTTCATACTACTTTAATTCCATATATTTTTGGTTCAGGAGAATTAAAAACAAAGCCAACACAAAAAAGTGTAATTGAACTTAGAAGTATGGGAATAAGACCAGATGCTCTTGTTTGTAGGGCACCATATCACTTGGAAAATAATATTAAAGAAAAATTATCCCTCTTTTGCAATGTACCAGTAGAAAATGTTATTGAAGCAATTGATGTTAATAACATTTATCAGATACCTTTAAATTTTTATGAACAGAAAATAGATGAAATTGTTTTAAAACAATTTGGTTTACCAATAAAAAAGGCAAATTTAAAGCATTGGCAAGATTTGGTACATACAGTAGAAAATTTGGAACAAGAAATAGAAATTGCTTTAGTAGGAAAATACGTAGAACTGCATGATGCTTATTTGTCAGTTGCAGAATCTTTAAAACATGCGGGATATCAATATAAAACGAAAATTAATATCAATTGGATAGATTCTGAAAGTTTAGAAGATAGCGAAAAAGATTTGAAAGCAGTTTTTAAAAATAGCAAGGGTATCATAGTTCCAGGAGGTTTTGGATATCGTGGTATAGAAGGAAAGATTAAAGCAATCACTTACGCAAGAGAAAATAATATTCCATTTTTAGGAATTTGTTTAGGAATGCAATTAGCAGTAATTGAATTTGCTAGAAATGTATGTGGATTAACGGAGGCTTCTTCTACTGAATTTAAAGAAAATTGTTCTACTCCTATTATTGATTTAATGAGAGACCAAAAATCTGTCGTCAACATGGGTGGAACTCTTCGTCTTGGAAACTATGCTTGCCACCTTATGAAAGATAGTCTGGCTTATCAAAGTTATAAAACAGAAAGCATTTTAGAGCGTCATCGTCATCGTTATGAATTCAATAATGCTTATAAAGAAACACTAGAAAAATATGGTATGATTTTTTCTGGTGTTAATGAGGCCAGTAATTTAGTAGAAATTGTAGAACTACCAAAACATAAACATTTTATAGCTTGTCAATTTCATCCTGAATTTAAAAGTCGTCCTACAAGACCACATCCTCTATTTGATTCTTTTATCAAAGCTAGTAGTGAAAAATAAAAATGGCTGAGCCATTTTTATTTATGTTTTGGCAATCTTATATAACCTTCTCTAATACATGTTGGGATAATCTCATTTTTTAATGTATTAGACAAAATTGAAAAATCATCTTCAGCTCCAAACCACATAAAACGCTCTATTTCTTCTGAAGTAACTAATTCGCCTTCTAATTCGCCTTCATACATAAAAATATACATATGTAAAAGTGTTTTTTGGTCACTTGTGGCTATTTCGTCAAAATCCATAAATGGAACTACTTTTTTTGGGTCAAAAATTGCTTTGGAGCCTAATTCTTCATGGCATTCTCTAATTGCAGCTTCATATTCGCTTTCTCCTTGTTCTACACTTCCTCCAATCATTTGATAGGTAGGCCTTTTTCTTGGCTTATCTATTAATAATTTTCCATCCTTAAAAAATAATGTTCCTACAACTCTTTTTCTATTTTCCATAAATTCCTCTTTTCTGATTTCATTTTACCATATTTTCATAGCAAAAAAAAGAGAACTCAGTCTCTTTTTTTTAGTTTAACAGCCGTTCCATATGCTATAATTTCTGCAGCTCCATTCATAACCGCAGAGGAACCATAACGTACATTAATGATTGCATCTGCTCCTAAACTTTTTGCATCATCTACCATTCTCTTTGTAGCCATCTGCCTAGCTGTTGCTATCATTTCTGTATATCCAGCTATTTCTCCTCCTACAATCGTTTTCATACCTGCCATAAAGTCTCTTCCTATATTCTTAGACTGAACAATTTGCCCTTTCACAATACCCAATGCTTCACAAATTTCTTCTCCTGGAATATAATCAATATTTACTAGCTTCATCTTCTTCTCCTCCATTAATTTCTTTAATTCTACTAATTAAGTTTATAATAATACCTAGTAATGGAATCCCTAAAATAAGTACTATAAATGCATAAATAAGCCATGGCATACTTTTTGGTTCAGCCCATTGAAAATAAGTAACCATTCCAATTAAAAATAGAAAAAATATGCCGAATAAAAAACTTGATATGATTGCACCTATTATTTTTTTCGTTTTGTTTGTTTTAATATCTCTCATTGTAAAACCTTCCTTATTTAAAACATTCATTGTTTTAAAATACTCCTCAATTTCAATCGTTTTGTAAGTATCAACTGAAGCACTAATTGAAGCACACATAGATTTTATTTTTTGATAATTTTTTTCTTCCCGTT
The DNA here is from genome assembly GCA_022798795.1 of Bacilli bacterium. Taxonomy (GTDB): domain Bacteria; phylum Bacillota_I; class Bacilli_A; order RF39; family UBA660; genus MGBC102946. Next base: position 14,462 of record JAAWNF010000030.1, on the reverse strand, counting down.
CTATTTGGCGAATTCTTTCTTCCATACATTCCTGTAATGTTAAATTTCCACTTTCAAGTTGTTTTAATTCTCGAATAGAAACATTGAGTTCCCTTAAAAACTTGATAAGTTTTAGCTTTTCAATCTCTTTTTCACTATAAATGCGATAGTCATTTTCTTGATTTCGCTTTGGTGTCAATAATCCATTTTCCTCATAATAACGGATACTTTTTTTAGAAATCCCTACTATGTGTTCTACTTCATTGATAAGCATATGCTCCTCCTTTCTAAAATACATCATACTCTATTCCCTAAGGGGAATGTCAAATCTTTTTTTTATTTTTCTACGAAATAATAGCTTTCATCAATCAACTGTTTTAACTTCTCCAAATTCGTTTCTTCATTCAAAAGAACTGTAAACCAATATTTCTTATTCATATGGTAAGCTGGGAATATGGTTTTATCATCTATCATAGTCTGAATTTTGTTGGGTTCATTTTTTAAATTCATAGCTTCCACAACTTCCCCTCTTATCAATCCCAATTTTTCGGCTGAAATCTCCATAATAACGCCATACCATTTTTTCTTTTTTCTTGTTTTTAAAGTCACATAATTCGGGAACTTATCCCATGGGTGTTCTAAAATAGCATGATGTTTTTTCTTCACATATTCTAAAATTTGCTCTTTTATATTAAAATTTTTCAAGCAAGCTTCCATATATTCTTTTTTTATAATGTCTATTTTTTCCTTGATTTCATTTACGTAAACGCCTTCAGCATTTTTGATATAAAAAGGGATATATTTTTCTCCAGTTGCTTTTTCATAAACATCAATTTTTAGTATTTTCTCTTTCCATATAAACACAGTGTACAAATCAAAATTTAAATCTTTTTTTAATATGTAGTAGTCTTTTTCTTTTTCAAATCCATATTCTAATAACATTTGATATTCTACTTCATATTGTTTCCATAATTCTTTTTCTTTCATCAAATCTTCTTCCTAATAATTTCTATTTTTTGATGTTTCAGCGCAAAAACAATAAGCTTCTTTTTGCAAGTTGGACATTTGGTATGCTTTATCCCCTTTTTATCTGGTAATGGCAAACGTAATATTGTTTTACACTTATAACATTTTTTATAAATATGTTCTTTATCTTTATAATTTTTCATCGTCGTTTCAAATGGTCTTCTTATATATCTTTTCATTTTTAAAAATAATTGTCTTTCTTTTTTTCTTCTTTCAATATTTTTAGAAAAAGTTCTAAAAAAAATTGTAAAAACTAGTATCATCTCTACTATAAATATCCAATTTTTATGAAAAAACAAATTGATAATAAAACAAAATAGATATCCTAAAAATAGAAAATGATTGAATTCATCAGAGCCGTATCTTCCATACATAAATCGAACAAATTTGTTCATAAAATTCATAGAACACCTCCTTTTATATTTTTACTAAAATGACACCAATCGTTAATAAAATGGCTGCTACTAATTTTTGAATCATTCTATTTTTGTTTTTAAAAACAAAAAATTCTATCATTGCGTTTATAATAGACGTGAGTGTAAAAATAGGAGCAACAAGCGCAATATCACCTAATTGATATGCTTTTACTGATGAAATTAACATGAAACACCAAGAAAAAGCTGCTATTAAAAATTCGCCTTTATGATATCTATTCCATTCCTTTCTCAAATCTTTCATTTTATATTTTCCAAAAAATTTTATGAAAAGTGCTGGAATTGATACTGTTATAATCGTATAAAAAGCAAGATTAAAATTATCTGAAATATTCACATTAATAAGCATTGCTATTGCAAATAAGAAATTAGAGATAATTGACATCATAAAATACTTATTGATTCTTATTTTTCCTCTTTCAAAAGCCAATATGAGATTTGCTCCAATAATAATTGTAGCTCCTACAATTCTAGTTATTACTAATTTTTCTTTAAAGAAAAGAATCCCAAAAAAAATCATAAAAACTGTAGAAAGTTGCTTTAATACGCTAAATGTAGAGGGTTCTAATCCATATCTTGCTTCTATATTTAATCTATCTGTAATTGCGTATATAATAGAAACTATAAATAATATTATATAAATCATGGAATCTTTTGGAAATGTTAATTTAAAAAATGGAAGAAATAAAATAGCAAAAAGCGCTGTAAAAAATTCCAATAAGATGGTTAAAGCTCCTGCATTTTTCATATTTCGATTTGCCAATTTAAAAGTTTGGGCAAATAAAACAGCAGAGATTAAATAAATGATTACCCATGTTTCCCATAAGTCAAATAAATTCATATTATCACCATAATACTATTTTATAGCGAAAAGAAAAGAATGTAAAGTCACATTCTTTTAAGAATCTCTATCAAATATAATAAAAGTATTTATTTTTCAAAAAAACTCACACTTTTAAGCTTAATATCCTTTTACACCTTCTAAAGATTCATCATTTTCAACATATTCACTTACTAATATATGACGAAACTTCTCTTTAGAATCTCTAATATAAATATCTTTTATGCCAGCATTAATAATCATTCTTTTACATAAAGCACATGGGTTAGAATTTTCAACATAACTACCATCCTTATAATCTTTTCCACACAAGAATAATGTTGCCCCTAACATTTTACTTCTCTCTGCACTAATAATTGCATTCTGTTCAGCATGAACACTACGACATAGTTCATATCGTTCTCCTCTTGGAACATTTAATTTTTCTCGTATACAAACCTTCATTTCACAGCAATTTTGTCTGCCTCTTGGAGCACCAACATATCCTGTTGATACAACTTCATCATTTTTAATAATAACGGCTCCATAATTTCTTCTAAGGCATGTTCCTCTTTCTAATGCTACTTCTGCCATATCCAGATAGTAATTAATTTTATCAATTCTTTTCATCCTACCACTTCCTTACTTCCTATATTTATTATAGCATAAAAATTTTATTTTTAAATGCTTCTTCTTTTTATTAAGTCTTTTTTCTCTAATTTTCCAATTAACATTGTACTATTTGGGTCGTGTTCTTTGCAATTTTGATGTACTTTTTTTTCATCATAATTGGCATAACAATATTTACAAAAATGCTTACAAGTATTATATACCCCTATATCAACCATTTCTACACAATGACATTTATTTCCTTTTCTAGCTTTCCATGACCTGTATGTTTTTTTTGTTAATTTAAAAGCAAGTTCATGACTGAGGCATTCTCCTTTTAAAAATCCATATTCTACTAAATTATACTCTTCAAAACAAGTTTGAACGCTCATGCCATATTTTGAAGCACTCTTGCTAAAAGACACTCCTATTTCTTCATAATCAGACTTTGTAAATGGTCTTATATTAAGAATCCCTTTGTTTCTTCTCACATTTTTATAATCATCTATAAAAGACACAATAATCGTCTTAACATAACCGTTTAATAAAGAACACATATGGTCAAATGCTCTTTTATGATACTCTAATGTATAAATTTCATTAAAAAAAATTGGGTCATAGCGAACAACCACATTATCAATTCCAATTTTGTTTGACAATTCCTTTATTGCCTCAATAATCATTCCTTTGGATGGAACATTAGGCTCAATCTCTTTTTTATAAGGAGTTAGCGTCACATGAAATAAAATAGGTAATTGAAAGATTGACAAATATTTTAAAATGGGAAGAGGATTTTTTGTACAAAAGAAAATCATATCAACATCTTCAAAATAGATTCTGCTTACCATAGTTTTGGAAAAAGGATTTCTAACATCCACGAATCCTTTTTGATAGCGTTTTATAAACCATTCTGTATAAAAAGCTACAATATCAGTTCTACCACTTATATTAAGTATCATAATATCTATAGAAAAAGAAAGAATTCTAATCTTCCTTTTTTGCTTTCTTTTGCTTTTTCATTTGTACTAATATATAATCCATTTTCTCTTCCATTTTTTTATTTTGCATATAACCTACAATTAAAATAACACTCGTTCCAATTATTACAAATACTAAATTCCATAAAATGATAGTTGTATTAGCTTCACTGTTTGATTTAGAAGTATTATATAAATCTCCACTTTCATCTTCTACACTAAGGTCTACATAACCTTCACTACTTGCATTTTTCTTTGCTTCTTCTATCAAATTATCTTTATTTTTATTTTCATATTGCTTCATAATCGCCTGTTTTATTTTATCATCATAAACACTTGCATAACCAGGAAAATATTGGTCTCCAATAATAATAAATGGAACTCCCTCTACTTCTACTTTTAAGGTATTAGAAAATCCATTTAATAAAGGCATATTATCAGTATCTTGCCAAACTTCATAAGATTCTAATCTAAAGTACTTTCCGTATTCTGGGACAATACTATTTAAAAAAGTTAAAAAACTTTTACAAAAACTACAACCATTTCCTCTAAATAAATATATCACTGCTTGGTCATCTGTTTCAGTATATCCTGATAAATCATGCTCAATGCCTTCTTCTTTTAACACTTCTTCTAAATTCATAGAATGGTATCCATTATCTTCTGCTTTTGCTTGCAATGGAAATAAAGCTATCATCATAACAACTAAAATTAAAATTTTCTTTTTCATAATCTCACTCCATAAAAATTATAATTGTTTCTGTTATAAATGTCAAAGGATTTAAGAAAGATTCACAATTCTTTCAAAAAAACCATCTTTATACAATCAATAACAAAGTAAGAAAAAACCCTTAATAATAAGGGTTAAATTCATAATGGTAGCGACGGGGAGATTCGAACTCTCGACCTACTGGGTATGAACCAGTTGCTCTAGCCAACTGAGCTACATCGCCATTTGGAACAATATAATAATATCATATTTATTTTTGTTTGACAATACTTTACTATTCCTTTTTTCATTTTTATTCATTAGAAACATATTTTAACAAATATTCTCCTATTGGGTCACTATCAAATTTTACAAATCTATTTCCAGATAGTAAACAAGTAGTATTTTGTGGTTGGTGGTCTACCTTTTCCATTTCTTCCAAATAAAAATCACAAATTACAAACTTTCCTTTTAGTGTCTCTTTGATGGCTAAAAAGCGTATATTGGTAACAATTAATTGAATTTCTATTTTTTCATTATTAGATTCTATCCATGCTTGTGTATCAATAACTTCTATTGTCTCATTATCTTTAAACTCTAACATTTAGTATCACCATTCTAAGTATAACATGAAGTTACTCGAAAAACAACTGAAAGAATTTAGCGGCTATTACTTCTGAAAGTGGTGCACGATAAATAAACTTAGGTTTTTTACTATCAATTGCTTTACAAATTTTATTACTAATAGAAGCTAAATTTTTTCTAGAAATCCCTAATATAATTTGGTCCTGTAAATGAAGAAATTCTATGATATTATTAAAATATGATTCTGTTTCTATTTCTGGATATTTGTTTTCTAACATGACTCTATTAAAACCTGTTTTATATAATCCTGGTTCAATTAAAGTGATAGAAACTGGTATTTTTGATTCTAACAATTCTAGCTTTAAACATTCTGCCCATTTTATCAAACTCGCTTTTGTGGAACAATAACTCCCTAAAAAAGGTACTGGTAAAATCCCTGCTAAAGATGCCATCAATATTATTTTACCAGTTTTTCTTTCTCTCATTTTATTTAAAATATATTGTAAAAGTTCTAAATTGGAAAATACATTTGTTTCATAATTTTCTCTTATTCTATCGATATCCATATTGATAATACTGCCACCCATTCCTACTGCCGCATTCGCAATATAAATGTCAATATCTAGCAAATCTAATTGTTTATAATCTTCTTTGTTTTGAATATCTAATTTTAAACAGGTGACATGCAATTCCTCTTGATATTTTTTCTGAATTCTTTCTAATTCTTTTTCAGTATGTACAGACACATAAATATGATATTTTTTACGTAATAGTTCTTTAATTACTCTATGCATAATTCCACTTCTAGCGCCTGTTATCAAAATTGTTTTCATAAAAAATCACCAGTATTATTATTTACTAGTGTTTTTATTATTATAACATTCAATTACATTTTTTAATAACATTGTAACAGTCATTGGACCTACTCCACCTGGAACTGGAGTAATATAAGATGCTTTTTTCTCCACTTTTTCAAAATCTACATCTCCATATAATTTTCCATCTTCTCTTGTAATTCCGACATCAATAACAGTTACATTATCTTTCACCATATCTGCTGTAATCAAATGCTTTTTACCGACTGCTACAATTAAAATATCGGCCAATTTTGTAATTTCTTTTAAACTTTCTGTTTTAGAATGACATACTGTAACAGTTGCATCTTTTTTCAAAAGAAGTTGGACCAATGGTTTCCCAACCAAATTACTTCTTCCAACAACAACTACATGCTTTCCTGACAATTCTATTTCTTTTTCTTTTAACAATTCCATAACGGCTAATGGGGTACATGGTACAAAACATTTTCTATTATTATAAAATCTAGCAATACTTTTATCAGTTAAACCATCAACATCTTTTGACACATCAATGGAATTGATAATCCGCTTAGTACTCATTCCATTCGGAAGTGGTAATTGAACAATAATTCCATCAATATATTCATCATTATTCAGTTCCACAATTTTGTTTATGATTTCTCTTTCACTTGTATCAAATGCATATTGAAACAATCTAAAGTTCATACCTACTTCATTAGCTGCTTTGGCTTTTCCCCTAATATATGCATTGCTTGCTGGGTCTTCCCCTATTTGTATCACAGCCAAGCTAGGTTTTATCATACAAGATTTTACTTTTGAAGAAAGTTCTTCTTTCACTTTTTTGCTAATTTCTTTTCCATCTATTATTTCACTCATAAAATCACCTCTATGTGCTTTATCTTTCTTACATTTATTATATCATCAATAAAAGTGAAAAAAAATATTTTTTCATACAGTTTACATTGAAAATGTAAAAAAGCATCATTTGATGCTTTCTTGCTTTCTTTTAATAGTTTGTAGCTCTTAATTCAAAATATGCTTGAGGATGTGCACAAATTGGGCAAACTTCTGGAGCTTTTTCCCCAAAATGAACATGTCCACAGTTACGACAAACCCACATTATTTTTGACTCTTTTTCAAATACTTTTCCTTCTTGAATATTTGCTAATAAAGCTTTGTATCTTTCTTCGTGTTCTTTTTCAATCTTTGCAACACCGTCAAATAAGAATGCGATTTTTTCAAATCCTTCTTCACGTGCTGTATTTGCAAATTCTGCATACATTTCGGTCCACTCATAGTTTTCTCCATTGGCTGCATCTTGTAAGTTTTCAATTGTAGATGGAACTTGATCTTCATGTAATAATTTAAACCACATTTTAGCGTGTTCTTTTTCATTCTTTGCTGTTTCTTCAAAAATAGCTGCTATTTGTTCATATCCTTCTTTTTTCGCTTTCGATGCATAATAAGTATACTTATTTCTAGCTTGACTTTCTCCTGCAAATGCTGCCATCAAGTTTTGTTCCGTTTTCGTTCCTTTTAAATTCATATTTTTTCCTTCTTTCTACATTCTTTACAGATTCCTGTAAGTAATATTTCTTGAGATAGTATTTTATTACCACTTTTTTCTTCTACATATTCAGCAATATCTGGTATGAAATGCTTTTCTAAATCTAAAATTCTTTCACAGCTAGAACATCTCATATGAGCATGCATATCTATTTTGTCATAATGTGCATTCTCATCAAGATTTGTTATTTTACGTATATATCCCTCTTCTACTAACTGATTTAGATTACGATAAACAGTTCCCAAACTAATGTTAGGAATTGTTTTTCTAACATCTTCATAAATCTTTTCAGCAGTTGGGTGGTCATAAGAATTTTTTATTCTTTGATATATACATTCTCTCCTATCAGAATATTTCATATAACACCTTCTAAAGTAGTAATGATTACTATTTCTATTTATTATTATAAATTCATTTCCATTATTTGTCAATATTTATTGCTTTTCTAAAACAAAAAAACAAAGAAAAACGGAATAGAAGTAATTTGTTTCTACTCAGTTTCTTTCTATACTACTTTTTATTTATATCTTCTAAATAGTATTTTCTTTCATCAAAATATACTTTTCTCTTATTTTTTAGGATTGTAAAATAAGGAAACTACTTTAGAAAATTCAAATAAAATGACATTGCTTTTATTTACAGCAAATCCTTTTCCCATTGCTTTACCACCAATTGTAAGTGCTGCTATAATTGCAGTCACAAGCAAACTGATTAATAATGCATCCATTTGTAAAGAACTAGAAATTGTAACTGATAAAATGGCTCCTGTTGAACCTGAAACAATTCCACAAATATCTCCGATTACATCATTACAAAAGGAAGATACTTGAGCGGCACTTTTTTTAAATTTAACAGCTACTTTTGCTCCTCTTACTTTTCTAGCTGCCATAGAATGAAACGGCGTCTCATCAGCTGCTGTTACTGCAACACCGACCATATCAAATAGAATTCCAATGCCAATAAATAAAATTAAAATTATAATTCCTATCCAAAGATTTACTTTTGGCATTACAGTCTCTGAAAGTAATGAAAATACAATTGATAATGTAAAAGCAATAATTGATATTTTTAAAATCCAACGATAATCAACCAATTTTTTTTCCTTTTTCAACTTCTTATTCTTATTTAATTCGTCAATATACTTTCCCATATACACCTCTTAAAAAAATATATAAAAAAAATGGCTATTTATATAGTAAACTTTACGTCTTAAGGTCAAGTAGGATTTCCCTTACTTCAAACTCTTCCGTTACCAGACGAGGGGTTCCCCATTATAGAAGTAAATATATCGTCACCGAATATATGACTTGATTGCCACTGAGTACGCACTGCAATCCTATATAAATAGACACTCTAGGAGATTTCCTCGACAACTCTGTTTATTATTAGTTCCTTTTTGCAAGTATTGTTTCATATTGCAATTCTTTTGTTTGGTTGGCCAATCAAGCAAAAGCCGTTCAATAATTCCCAAATACTCACTCAGGACAAGCTACACTACTCGTAACTTATCATCACATAGTAGGTTTAATCCTAAGTCGTCATTTCTCCATCAACTTTCGTGTATAGGGAAATAACAAGATTAGGTCTCCAAGATGGTGGGTCTGTTTTCCTGTATGCCATTACAGTCGCCCATACATCTATACCTCCCAGCACTCACCCCAAACTGGGCGTAAGAAGCAAGCACAAGAAGTTTCACAGATATGCTCTTTAGTGACTTTTTAGGGCCACCTTCATAATAAACGAAATTGACTAGAATAATGTGCCATTTCAATTTACAGTTCAACATTTTATCATATAAAAAATAAAATGTCAAATTGCTGAAATCAATATATTATATGCAAGATTTGCAATTTATTTCTTTTCTTTAAACGGAAATAATAATAAAGCCAAATAAGTGATTGGAATCCCTATAATTGCAGCAACAATATAAGCAATTAACTTATAGAATCCCAATATATCAATGATTATATAAACACAAAGTAGTTGAATTATAAAATTTGGGATATAAGAGATACAAAATTTGATAAACTTAGAAAATGTTAAATGTTTATCATGAAATGTAATATAACTATTTAATAAATAAGAGATTATCAAGCTAGTCATATATCCAATGACAAAAGCCAATGTAGCATTTTCTATGAATAAAGAATATAGAAATGAAAACAATACTCCATTCATTGTATTTAAACATCCAACAAACACAAAACGAATGAACTTTGGTGTAAAGAATGTATGTTTTACTTTTTCTACGAATGATTCTTGATATTCATCATATGGAATTACTTGATTCTTTTTGACTTTAAATCCTTTTTGAGCGAATTCAATCATTGGTAAATCTACACTACTATCTGTATACATTTCTTCTACTATAATATTGCTATATTTTTCTGTTAGTCTCTTTACTTTTTCTTTTCCATGACAATTCGCACTCAAAAACTTTCCTGTTTCAATCTCTACAATTGATGCAATGCAGTCTTTGACTTTTAATTTTTTACATGGAATTGCTAATAAGAATTCTGGAGAAGCTGAAATAATAATATCATCAGTATGTTTTTTTTCTAAATACCAAGTCTTTATTTTAGACTCATGAATTGTCCAAAATTCTTCTAAAAGAAGTTCTTTTTCTCTAAAATCTTTTAGAAAACAAAAGAACACTTCTTTCATTTCTGTTTTTGTTTTGATTCCTAAAATATAGAGAACAAAAAAACATACATTTTTAAACCAGTATTTGCAAATACTCTTTTTCTTTTTGAAACAAAATTTATAAAAATCGATAGAAGAATCTCCATCATAAATTGTTCCATCAAAATCATAAGCTTTTATTTTCATTTTATCACCTTATTTAGAAAACTTTTCTATAATTGCATTTACAATTCGAACACTGGCCTCTCCATCTCCATATGGGTTACTTGCTTTACTCATCGCTTCATATGCCGCTTTATTCATCAATAGCTTCCTAGTCTCTTCATAGATAACAGATTCATCTGTTCCTACTAATTTTAGAGTCCCTGCTTCAATTCCCTCTGGTCTTTCTGTTGTATCTCTTAACACCAATACTGGTTTTCCAAGCGAAGGAGCTTCTTCTTGTATTCCTCCACTATCGGTTAAAATAAGATGAGATTTATTCATAAAGTTGTGAAAATCAATTACTTCAAGTGGTTCTATCAATTTTATCCTACTTGAATCTTTTAAAACTTCATTAGCGATTTCTCTAACTTTAGGATTCATATGAATTGGATATACAACTTTAATATCAGAAAACTCGTCTACAATTCTTTTCACTGCTTTAAAAATATGATACATTGGTTCTCCAAGATTTTCTCTTCTATGTGCAGTTAATAGAATCATTCTACTATCTCCTATCCAATCCAATACTTCATGATGATAATCATTTTTTACTGTTGTCTTCATAGCATCTATAGCAGTATTTCCAGTAACAAAAATAGTATTTTCTTTCTTTCCTTCATTTAACAAATTCTGAGCACTTAATGTGGTTGGTGAAAAATGCATATCTGTTAAACATCCTACCATCTGACGGTTCATCTCTTCAGGATATGGAGAATATTTGTCCCAAGTTCTTAATCCCGCTTCTACATGACCGATTGCGACCTGATTATAAAAGGCAGCAAGTGCTCCTACAAAGGTAGTAGTTGTATCCCCATGTACTAATACAATATCTGGCTTTTCTTCTTTTATGACAGCTTCTAATCCATTTAAAGCTCTGGTGGTAACTTCTCCTAAAGATTGACCTTGTTTCATAATATTTAAATCATAATCTGGTTTAATATGAAATACTTCTAATACTTGATCTAGCATTTCACGGTGTTGAGCTGTAACACAAACAATTGTCTCAATTTCTTTTCTTGTCTTCAATTCTTTTACAAGTGGTGCCATTTTTATGGCTTCTGGTCTTGTTCCAAATATAGTCATTACTTTTATCATTTTTTACCTCACTTTTTTTATTTTTCTAATTTTAAAAACAAATTTTACATTATTATGATAAAATCGTTTTATTCTTTTTGGTTCTTTTAATAATCTATAGAGCCACTCTATTCCAAGCTTTTGAAACATTTTTGGAGCTCTTTTCTTATTCCCACTAATGACATCAAAAGAACCTCCTACTCCTATAAAGATTCCCTTTTCAAAATCATCTAAATGCTTATATATTAATTTTTCTTGTGCTGGAATTCCTAATGCTACCAATATAATGTCAGGTTTTAGTTTTTTTATTTTGTTAAACTCTTTATCTTTATTACTTCCAAAACCATTCACAGCACCTTTTAAATGAAGATTTGGATACTCATTTTTTATTTTTTCTACCATTTTTTCTTTTACTTCTTCACTTGCGCCTAATAAATAAATACTTTTTTTATTTTCATTTCCAATTCGAAGTAATTCATATGCTAAATCAATTCCTGAGATTCGCTCTGATACAGAATAATGAAGCATCTGTGCTGTTTTTACAATTCCAATGCCATCTGGAACAACAGTTGTTTTTTCGTCTAAAATTAAATTGGCAAACTCTGTTTCTTTTTCTGCTATCATAAAAGTTTCTGGATTGGCAGTCACAACAAAGGTTTTTATATTTTTTTTGATATTTTCTTCTAACAATAAAACAAAGTCTTCAAATGTATTTTGATATAATTTTGTAAAAAAATCTCTCATGTATCCACCTCTTATACATTTTCTTTTATTTTATTATATCATGTATCATAATGTTTCGTAAACCTAATTGCTATCACTTATGGGAAAAGAAATCATAATTTCAACAGAGTTCTATATTTCAATTTTGTTCATGTAAACTGAATAAAAAAAAACGACTTCTAGTTTTCATATTAAAAAAAATACAGTATAATGTATATTAGGTGATAATGATGAATGAAAATGATAAATTAAAAGAAAAATTAGATTTATTAAGTGCCTTAAAAGAAGATGAAGAAAAAGCAATCGAAAATAAAAGGGAAACTGTTCAAAAAACACAGAAAAAAGAGGTCAAGGAAAAAAAGAAAAAAGAAAAAGTACCTAAAAATAGTAAGCCTGAAAAAGTTCGGTCTTCAAGAACTTTACTCACTATCATTTCTTTTGTTGCACTTGTTTCTAGTTTGAGTTATCTTATCTATACAATTTTTAAAGCAACAGACCAAATGAATCAGCCTTATTTGATTATTACAAGCGTTTGTTTATTTATAATCTGTGCTTTCATGGTTTTAACTGGATTTACGAGCAATAAGAAAATTCAAAAAAACTTTGAAATATTTGGCATTGTTTTGGTTACATTTTATACTGCATTTCAGTTTTTAGTTACTTCTAATGTTATTGTGCTTCCAACTCTCAAAACAGTGGGAGATTTTAGTAACGTGAGTATTAATGAAGTTGTTAAATGGGCAAATAAAAATCACATTACATTAGAGCAAACTTATGAATATAGTGACTCTATTGAAAGTGATTATGTAATTAGTCAAAATATTCCTGCTAATACATTAGTAAAAGAAGTAAAAACATTAGAAGTTGTTGTTTCTAATGGTCCAAATTATGAATCGATTGTAAGCATTCCAAATATGGTTGGCTGGAACATAGATGACGTTGTATCTAAAATTAAGGAGTTAAAATTAAATCATGTCAATATTGAATACAATTTTAATGAAGCAATTGAAAAAGATATTGCTTATGAACAGGATAAATCTGGAGAGATTAGACGAAATGAAGAAATTACAATCAAGTTTTCATTAGGAAATGAAGCAGATTTAAAACCTGTTAATTTAAAAGATTTGATAGATTTAGAAGAATTTGACGCTATTTTATGGCTGAAAAGAAATGGCATCAAATATGAAATCAGTTATGAATTCAGTAATGATATCAAATCTGGAAATGTTATTTCAACAACTCCAGAAAGTGGAACATTAATTCATCAATCAGAAATAACTGTACAAGTTGTTATTTCTAAAGGTCCTAAAATTATTGCTCCTGATTTAATGAAAATGTCATTAGAGGAAATTACAGAATGGGCAATAAAAAATAAATTAGTTATTATTTATGAAAGCGAATATAATAGCGAAATAAAGGCTGGTGAAATTATCAGAGTCAGCGTTAAAGAAGGAGACACTTTAGAAGAAAATGATAGAATTTATATCATTACTTCTAAGGGAACCTTAAAAATGATTTCAATTACTGATGGCGATATTACTTCTTTACGTAATTTCGCAATTGAAAATAAATTAACATTAAGTGAAGAGTCAGAGTTTAGTGATACTGTTGAAAAAGGAAAATTCATTAGTATTTCTAAGAAACCTGGAGAAGAAATAAATCCTGGAGAAGAATTTAAAGTGGTTATATCTCTAGGTTCTTCGATTGAACTTCCTAATTTTATTGGAATGAGTGCTAATAAAGCACAAACAACCTGTAAAAATTTAGGAATCACTTGTAAGTTCTCCTATGTATATAGCAGTAAAACCAAAGGAAATGTATTTAATCAAAGTATGAGTGCAGGTTCTAAAGTAATTAGTGACACTACAATTGTATTAACTGTTAGCAATGGACCAAAACCGAATAACGGTTCCTCATCAAATAATGGAAATTCTGGAGGCTCTACAACTCCTACTTGTGTAGAAAAATCTTTAGGAAATTTAACAATTCAAGAAGGATGGCTTATTCCTGGCAATTCAAGCAAAACTATTTCAAGCTTACAATCTAAATTGACAGCGGCTTATCCAAATGCTAAATTCAATATCGTCACAAAGGAACACAATAGTATGAATTCAGGTTTGGTACACCCTTCTTCACCATCTAACAATGGAACACCTATTACAAGTTGTAAAACATATACAATTTATATCGTAGAATAATAAAGTAGACTTTTAATGAACTGAACCCCAAAAGTTGGACAGTTTATAAATAGTTTCTAATAAGAGGATTGTAACCTGTAATTGACAGGGGACAAT
>JAAWNF010000029.1 GCA_022798795.1 Bacilli bacterium | reverse complement strand
GTTTTCTTTTTCTTCAATACTTACTATTTCTTCCAAATGAATTTGATAATATACTTCTTTATATCTTATATATTCTATACTTCTGGCGATTCTAAGCACCTCTCTAAAATCATGTTGGTTATAATCTAGAAATAACAATCTTTTATTTGTAAGAGCAACCGTTGTTTTTTTTTTCATTATTTTCCTGACATATCAATATATCTTCAAACACCTCAATTATGTTTTCATCTTTCTTTAATTCAAAATCATACATATTTTGTCCTCTTCCCATCAAATCCTAGCTGTCAATTAAAATCACAAACAATTTCAGAGTTTTTCCTACTTTAAAAACTATTTTCTATGCAACTATCATAATAATCATCATCAAACCAATAACCAGAAACACATGTATCATTTGCCCAAGTTCCTCCTGCTTTTATACAACAAGACTTTTTAGCAGAATGACTTACAACATTGCTTGCGTCATCAAATTCTTCAACAAGTGCCACAAAAAACCAAAAAAACACAATTAATACAAAGCCTATAACACCTATTACGATAGCAATGACCAAATTCTTATCTAAATCCTTTGAAGTAGATTGGGTTTCTGCTATTTTTTTGCCACAATTTAAACAAACAACTGCACCTTCTTTTAGCTCCTCTCCACAATTTCTACAAAATTTTGCCATAAAATCACTTCCTACTAATAGTATAACATAGAAAAAAGAAATATGTCATCAATAAACTATTTCTTTTTATCATTCTTACATTCAATATGAAAATAGAAAGTGCATTTTCATCACTAAAAAGTTCTCCTAATGCTTCTTCTCTATATTCTATTTTATATTTTCGTGAATGCCTCTTCTATTTCTATCATTAATGATTGCCTACGTTTTAAAGATTAAACATTATCAATTCTATGCTGACATATTATTGTAGTATAAAAAGCAACAAATTTAGTTGCTTTTGTTAGAGACAAATTGTTTATAAATTTCTATTAAATCAGAATCATGCTGTTTCTCTGGCAACTTGTCTAAATCAAAAAACTCCATTTTTATTGATTCATTATCCCATTTTAGTTCTCCAAAATAATGTTCAATACAATAAAGCACAGTATTATTAATTACAACATCTCCATTTGGGTATTCATTTCTCCGACTCTTCCCCGAAACAATTGCTACTAAATTCAAATCTGCTTCTTTTATATCAAGATTTGTTTCCTCTTTTACTTCACGAATGATAGTATCTTCAAACCGTTCTCCCAATTCTTGACAGCCACCTGGAAGACCCCATTTTCCATTATCAGAACGAGCCTGTAATAAGATTTGACCTTTTTTATTCAGAATAATTGCTGCTGCTCCATCTTGTAATAAAACAAACTTATGCTTCAAGTTTCCCATACATAATCTTGTAAATACTGGATAACCAATAATATTACTTAATTCAATAATCTCATCTGAAGATAATTGATAAATAAGTTCGCTTAACGTTTCATAAGATAAATCTCTTTTTGCATCATTAGACAAATTTCTAATTTGTTCTAATATTGTTTGACCTTTCATAACAGTTCCTCCCACTAAGTAAATACTTTTAAAAATAATCTAATCTTTTTTATATTCCTCGTACATTATTCACTACCATATTTACTAATAAAATAATCAGGATTGGTATGATAAACTTTCCTAACTTTTCAAAAAACAAATCCGTTTTCTTTTTATCTTTTACAATATCATAAATCAAATACCCATTCACAATAATAAAAAGAATAAAAACTGGTATTGATAACAAATTATACTGGATAGCTTTTAATAGATTCCCAGATAGTATAGCTCTAAATCCTCTAGTAAATCCACAAGCTGGACAAGCAATATGAAATACCTGTTTTATCACGCACTCTGTCAAAAGTTGACCAGATAAAATTAAGTAACACATCACAAATTCTATGACAAATAAAAAACTTTTAAAAATTCTATTCATAACGAAAAAAGTCTATTAAGACTTTTAGTTTTCTAAATAATTTCCGTTTGCATCTTTGTCAATGCTTCCAGTTAAAATTAAAATTCCTTCAATCAATCCCCAGATACTTGAAATTGCTGCTCCAATTCCACAAGTAAGAACAGTTATCAATAATTGAGCAACTGCTTTTCCAGTATAACCTAAATAAAAGTTATGTACTCCAAATGACCCTAAGAAAATTCCTAATAATCCAGCAGCGATTTTTGATTTTCCGCCTCCTTGACCATTTCCATTATTATTTCCTTTTGATACTTGTTTTCCACAATTTAAGCAAATATCTGCTCCATCTTTGATTTCAGTACCACAATTTTGACAAAATTTTGCCATATCTCTCACTCCTTTTTTATAAAAACATTATAACACATTTTTATTTTCTATACAATATTTGTGTTTCTTTTTTATCAGAATATATAATTTTTCTATCACTAAATTCCATAAAAACTAAAAATTTCTTCTTTATCTTCTATCACACTAAAAGTAGAATCAAATATCATATCTTTTATATTTTCCCATTCTTCTTTTAAGACAATATCATCTATTGTGTTAGAATTATATAATTTATCCAATGAAGAAAATATAATTTCTCCACTTTGTATAGAAGAAGCGCCACATCTTTGAAATGTCACATCATCTGCATATTTTATAATCATATAATAATGCTTTTTATTTTTTAAATAAATTTCAATTTCAACTTCCTCTTTACAAACTTTGAACAATTTTTTAAATTCAAAATAAGAAATCATTACTCTATTCCGTCCTTACATTTCTATTTGATATGTTTCTAATAATTCTGCCATTTTTTCTTTCTTTAATTGAACCAAAAAATGACTACAATCATAGAGATTATCTTTATTAATATTAGAAAGAAAATCTTGATATTTCATAATGCCTTGCATTTTTTCATCAAATGCAAAAGATATATAAATAGTTTCAATCTTTGTCTTATCTATCATCACAGTTGGTTCCAAAGGTAAAATAGATAAAACATCTTCTGTAAGAGTATAAATTCCAAACATTGTATGGTCAGGTTTCTGGTATATAGTAGCACTTCCATAATAAGCATCTATACTTTGCTTTTCTTCTAAAAAAGTTCCTAATTTTTGAAGGTCTTTAGAGATTAAGTACAAATCTTTTTTATCAATTGCAATTGGATTATAAACAGCATACAAAGATAAAGAAGCATAGGTTCCATTTTCTAAGTTCTCTTCCATCATTTGAAGTGCTCCTATACTCGCATTTCTATCATACTCAATATAACTAGGAATTTGAGTGAGTGAAGAAAGCTCGCCTTCTCTTTCAAATACCGTTGTATGAAACAAGGAACATATTTTTTTCACATAATCATAAAAAAATATGATTTCATCTTCTCCTGTTGGTAGTGACATCCGTAAATTTACTTTCTTTTTCTTGGTAGATAGTTCAATTCCTCTCTCTAGATTTTTTTTAGAATAAACAATGGTAACGTCTCCTGTTTTTCCTTCCACTAAACGAAAGACATCATCTGCAACACCATAACCCATACTCTCAAAAAGGAAATCTTCTACTTTATATTTTTTGGATATTATTCTTTTATCTTCGATTGTAACATTAACAGCCATAATGAAGCCTCCTTATTTAAAGTTCACATAATGAAATCCAATTTTTTTATAAATATCTGAAGCTCTTGGTAAATCCAATAAACGTGCTATTAAAAGGTTATAGATTTCATCAAATAAAATAATTGCACAAAAAGAAATAGTAAGCGTTAAAAAGAGTTTTTTAGGAAGTGTTTTTGCCAAATAAAAACAAAATGGCACAATCAAGTAAATTAGCATCAAACTAGAAAGTCCAAAGAAAAGAACACTTCTAAGACAAACAAAACCCCCAATATTTCCAAAGTTTAAAATTTCAGTATTATAATCCCAACAACGAAAACCATCTCCTAAAACGTACAAGCCAATTCCACCAATGAGTTCTATAATTCCTGAAGAAACAACACTAATCAAAAAGACTTTCAATGGTTTTGAACGATGATTGTAAGCAAAAAAGTATACAGCGAGTGCCCCTATTGCATAGATATTAATCCAAGGTAAGAAATTTCCTCCTCGCCAAAAAAATTCTTTCATTCCACCATTAAAATAGTAAAATACAAACTCATATAAAAACCCAAATATTCCAGCAATAATAGTAATAAGACAAAATATACCAACCATTGTCATTTTGTCAAATGAATGGTTTTGACGAATATATTCTTGATATTTTTCTTTCATGATAATAACACCTTCTCTTTCTTTTATTATACAGAAAAATGCAAACTATTTCTAGTCTGCTTCTCAAGTTTTTTTCACACCAATATGATAGAACATTTTTTACAGGTAAAATCAATACCAATCATGTTTTTCATCTCGATTTAATGCTTTTATTCTCTGCATATCTTCTTCCGTTAACTCAAAATGATAAATCTCTGTATTTTCCTTGATATGGTCTAAATTACTAGAACCTGGAATCACAACAACACCTCTTTGTAAATTCCATCTTAAAATAACTTGTGCTACTGATACATTATACTGTTTACTAATATCTATCAAAATTTCATTATTGAGTAATTCTTTTGTATATCCTCTTCCACCAAAAGGGTACCACCCTTCTACTACAATTCCTAAATTCTGAATATAAGGAATGACATCATTTTCTTGATAAAAGGGGTGTATCTCATTTTGAACTACTGCTGGCATAATAGAAATATGAGGAAGGAATTCTTTTAACTCTTCTATATACCAATTGGATAAACCAATCGATTTAATTTTACCTTTTTTTACATATTTTTCCATTGCTTGATATGCTTTTATATCATTTTCTCCTGGATGATGTAAAAGCATCAAATCAATATATTCTAAATCCAATCTCCTTAAAGCCTCTTCTATTGCTGCTTCAGGAGCATCATATTGATTTAGATACAATTTGGTCGTGACAAAAATTTCTTCTCTTGAAACTTTAGAAGCTTTTATCGCTTTTCCTATTTCTTCTTCATTGTGATACATATAAGCAGTATCAATTAAACGTACACCAGAATTTAAAGCATTTAAAATAGCTTGATAGCAAGTTTCTCCTGTTAGACTATAAGTTCCTATTCCATTTAAAGGCATTTCATAGCCACTATTGAGTTTAACTGTTTTCGTTTGAAATTGAAAGATGGCTTCTTCTTTTATTTGATTTTTTTCTAACATTTTTTGCATCCCCTTTGGCTTTACTATAAAAAAACCTATTACAATAATAATGATAGCTAAAATATAGTACTTTTTCCATTTCATAATTTGCTCCTTATATGTGGCTATTTACCCAAGTGCGAAGCTCTGACTCTGTTTCTGTATCAAATCTTTTTCCTGCTTTCCAATTGACATTTAAATCATAATTTTTTAAAGTTTCTAAACTTGTATCAATAGAAGAACCTCCTGATGTACAAAATGGAATAACCGTTTTCCCATTCAAATCATAGTTATCTAAAAATGTTAAAATAATTTTTGGTACATCACCCCACCAAATTGGATATCCTAAATAAATAACATCATAAAAAGATAAATCCATTTGATTTTCTATCTCTGGCCTAGCAGAACTATCATTTTGTTCTCTATTAGCTCTAGAATTATCATTTCCATAATCTAAATCATTACTTGTATATCTCTCTTTTGGAACAATTTCAATTAAAGTTCCTTCTGTTACTCTACTAATTTTCTCAGCAATATCTTTCGTTGTTCTCGTTGCTGAAAAATAAATAACAGCCACATTTCCTTGCTTAGAAACATTTGATTGTTTTTCTTTATCATTTTCCTTTTTTGAATCCTGATTTTCTATCATCATATAAACACCACCTACCATTCCTAATATTATAATGATAAATATAATACTCTTTTTCATCATATCCTCCTTTTCTATCTTCCTTATTATAATTGTTAAAGCAAACTTTAAGTCAAGCTTTTTAAAATAAAAAAAAGAATTTTTAAAAACTCTTTTATTTATTGCAATCTGTACACATACTTAAAGCAGTATCTACTTGTTTCATATAATCAGTTAATGTTTGCTTTAAATCTTTTACTTCTTCCTCTGTCCAATATTCTTTTGGGTCTTTTAGATTATGTGTATCCTTTGATGTTTCATAATCATTGCCAATAATCTTTCCCTCTATATGAAAAGATACATTCGGTACATAAATCCATTGTTCCCCTTCTTCATTATATTGTAAATGCCCATCTAATAGAGAAATCAATTCTTTATATTTATCCATGTTTTCTTCTTTTACTTTTTTGGTATTACAATAATAAATTTTTTCAATTCCAATTTCTTTTGCCACTTCATTTAAATATGGAACATAAGCTTGACACCAAGGACATTCTGGATAGCCTAAATAGACAACTCCTGTTCCATGTTCCATAATTTTAATAATTTCATCTACATTTTTATAAACAAATACATTATCTTCTGTCACATTTTTATATTCAGACGCAAATTGTTTTTGGTCCTGATTGATTTCTGGTTCTTTTGGTTTTTCTTCTCTATTGTTTTTATTCCATAGTAAAATACTTCCTAGTCCAACCAGTGTCACCATTAAAACAATCACCAATATCGTTTTCTTATTCATAAAAATTCCTCCTTCTATTTTTATTATAAAGAAACTTTAACTGTTTTTCAATAAAATTTAGCGTTATAATTCTCAACTTGAGGTTGAGAGTTATTTACAGTTATCTTTTAATTGAAGCGGAATTTTATAAGTTGTCATTTTTTTCTCTTGATTGATTGCTTCTATTTCTAAATAAAAACTATTTTCTTGATAAAGTTTACATGTCTTCTCATAATTATCAACATTAAAATTAACAGTTTCTAAAAACTCTACTAGTGTTAAATTTTCTTTTTCTGAACGATATCTCATCACTTCTTTTTGTACTTTCCCATCTGTTTCATATAAAATACATTCTATTACTTTATATTTTTCCTTATCATCTTCCCCACAATAGGTAATGTTTGATATATAAATAGAAGATTTGATATCATTGTAAGCCATGCTTCCATAGAGTTTAAAGTTATTACAATTAGAAGATAGCGTTTTAAATTCAAAATGACCTTTTTTGGGATAAAATAGAAAAAGTGCAATCATAAGAAAAACGATTCCCATGCCAATCCATATAGTGGGTTTCTTTTTCGGAATTTTTGTTTCTAAAAAATCATCTAAATTCATTTGATATTCTTCACACATTTGTTTTAAAATTGCAATATCTGGAATGTTCTTTCCATTTTCCCACTTGCTTACAGCCTGATAGGTAACACCATATTTAAGGGCAAACTTTTGTTGACTTAAGTTTTCTTTTTTTCGAATATCTCGAATAAATTTTCCAATTTTTTCTTGATTCATGTTACCTACTCCTTTGTAACATTATACCATAACAAAAACAAATCAAAAATATGATTTGCTTTTAATTTAATTTTATCATGCCATCTTTTGTTAATAGATAATGCTCATTGCTGACTTCTTCTATAAATTTACGGTCATGACTAACACTAATAATACATCCATTAAAAGTTGCCAAAACATTTCTGATGACAGGATTCGAAAGTGGACTTACATTTCTAGTTGGCTCATCTAGTATTAAAACATCACATTTATTTAGAACCAATTTGATTAAAAATAGTTTTGCTTTGGTCCCATTGCTTAAATCTTTTAAACTACCAGTCATTTCTTCCTTTGTAAAATTCATGTTTCCCAAAAACATTCTTGCATGTTCTATTTCTTGTTTCTCTTTCGAGGCAATAAAACCTAATACTGTCTCATATCCCTCTAAAATTTCCTCATAATTTTGTGGCATATAACCAACATTCAAATCTTGCCGCATTTTCAAATTCTGATAAATTTCTTTTAACAAAGTCGTTTTACCAACTCCATTTTTACCAGTGATACATAAATGGGTATTCCCAATAATATCAAACTTTATATTATGAGATAATACTTTTTTATGTGCTACTAGCTTTGGTATCATCACTTTTAAAATTATTTTTTGTTTTGGTATAGTTACTGGTTCAAAAAAGAAATGGATACTTTCTTCTACATCTGGATATTCTGTTAAAGGTTTCTCTTCTAATCTTTTTTCTTGAGCTTTTAAAGAATGCATCTTCTTTTTTAAAAGTTTCGCCCCAAATGGGTCCTTTCTAGAAATCGTATTCTGCTGATATTCTACTTTTTGCATAATTTGCATTAATTTTTCTTGTTTTTTATCATAAGCTCTTTTTTCCGCTTTAGATACTTGTGCTTGACGGTCTATCAAATGTAATCTATTTTTTATGTAGCTATCATAATCCATTCTTACCACTGTATGTTTGCACTCCTGTTTTTTCTTTAATTGCTCTAAGTGCAAAATCATATTGGCAGTTCTAGATAACAAAGTCTCATCATGAGATACATAAATAACGGGTCCATTAAATTTCAAAATAAATTCTTCTAACCATTCTAATGTTTCTATATCTAAGTCATTAGTAGGCTCATCTAAAAATAAAATATCATTTTCTTCTAACAACAGTTTTAAAATTCCAATTTTAACTTTTTCTCCCCCAGATAAAGTATTTATGATTTGTTTTAAAATAGAATCTTCTAATTGCAAAACTTTTAAATGCTTATAAAATTGATTTATCTTATTATAATAATCTTCTTCGTCTTGAAATAAATAATCAAATACTATTTTACCGAAAGCATCTTTACTCATTGATTGTTCTAAATAGCCAACTTTATTTCCATGAAAGTCAATGATTCCGTTCACTTTCGCATATTCACATATTCCTAATAATGCTTTTAATAACGTTGATTTTCCATTACCTTCTTCTCCAATAATAGCAAGTTTATCTTGCTTTTTTAATGTAAAAGATAATGATTTTATTATATATCTTGTAGATATCATAATATCTACATTTTTCACTTCTAACATATTATGCCTCCTAAATATTCTGGCATAATTTAAAGTTTATGCCATACTTATAAAGCAAATATTCTCATTTTCCCACCTCCATTTTGATATAACAAAATTATTGTTCCTTTCCACATTTTTTACAGAATTTAGAATCTTCATCAATAAGTACTCCACAATGTTTACAATAAACTGTATTTTGTGAAAATCCATCTTTAATCGCCCTCATTTTTATTTCTATTCCTTCTTTTTTGATATTCGCACTTCTTTTTTCTATCTCCTTTAGTACATCTTCATTTTGATCCAAAATATTTTTCTTCGTTTGAGCTTGGATATCTCCTGCCATTGTCCCCATTTCTTTTAAATCATCTTTTGCTTCTTCCATCATGTATCTTGTTGCTTTAACTTGTCTACTCATCAATTTTCCTCTTAACTTAGGACTTATCATCATCATAATAGTAAAAATAAAAATCACCAAAATAAAAATAGGAACAATCACAAATAAAGCATTAAAAATAGTAGCATTCATAATTTTTCCTCCTCTATTTTTATTATATCATAGAAACTACATTCTAATACAAGATGAAATTTTCTATACCATTATAAAACGTAATAATAAATTTTTACCTACAATTTGAAAAACTACTTTTTCATTCCTTCTTTTTTCAAATAAAATCCTTCCTCTAAAACATATTGCTCTATTTTTTCATTCATAGATACTCTAACAAGAATGGCTCTATTATGATTTTCTAATACTGTACCAAATAATTTTACATTTCCTCTCAATACTGGATCACTTAAAACAATATCATTTAATAAATTTTCATAATCGTTTAAAGATGGTCTTCCAATTACTTTTAATTCCTTTAGAACATCTAAAAGAGAAGCTATTTTAAGAAACACACTATCTCCATCTAAGCGATCTATTATTGCTTGAATATTAGTATAAGCTCCTCCAAACAAATCTAAATATCCAATGCTTTGGTCTAAATCTTCTAATTCGTCTTCTGTTAACGCTTCTATTTCATAATCTTCTACTTCAGTTTGCTCTAAATGATGTCCACCATTTATAAACTGTTCTTTAGAAATTCCAAAATTTCTTGTTTTTATTCCAAATTTTAAAAAGGCAGCATCCCATGTTGGGTCAACCAAATAATCTCCCTTTTCATGGACACTAATCACAACATAATCGTGTTCTTCCTCTGAAACAATTTCACTTTCTAACCCTGCCCTATAACAGAGATAATCATAACCAGCTGCAAAAGAAGAACATATCCCCCAATTTCTAGCAATAGAAGTAAAAATATTTCTAGCATATTTCTCATGGATACTACTAAATGTCCCATCTAATGTCACATTCAAATCATAAGATAACATCATTCCTAAAGAATTATATAAATATTTATACTTTTGTAATTCCGTCCAATTGGGATTAATGCCATTTAAAATGGAATCAAAGTAGGCTTCCCCCTCAAAAAATTCATCACATGTAATTGGAAGAATGAAAGAGCCACCACTTTTTTCTGTTTTAAATCGAATTTTCATTTTTGGAGCTTCTTCTTTTATTATTTTCATCATAGACACACTAGGAATATAAATACTTGTCATAATAGGAAACAAAACATCTTTAAAACGTAATAATACCTCTTTTAATTCTTCCTCTGTTAATGTATCAATATTCTCTAATACAGAATTTACAATGATTAGTTTCCCATTCTTTCTAAACGAAAATGGCTCTACAGTATGTCCCATGATTTCACCTCCAGTATCTAGTTTTATTATATAAAATTATTTGTCAAATGAAAAGATTGATAGTTATATTTTTTCAAAAGAAAAAGCAAATTGCTTTGCTTAACTTCTGGCTGCTCCATCTACTGATAAAATTTCACCTGTGATATAAGAAGCAAGGTCGCTTGCTAGAAATAAAAATGCATTGGCAATATCTCTAGGCTCTCCTATTCTTCCAAGTGGAATTGTTTTGATTAAAGGTTCTATCATTTCTTCTGGGAGAGCGGCTACCATATCTGTTTTGGTAATTCCAGGTGCTACTGCATTTACACGAATTTGAAATGGTGCAAGTTCTCTTGAAAGAGATTTGGTTAATCCATTAACAGCAAATTTACTAGCAGGATAACCTACTCCTGATGGCTGTCCATAAATGCTTACCATAGAACTTGTATTTAAAACCACACCATGATGTTGTTCTTTCATATATGGAACTACTGCTTTTGTCATATTAAATATAGCATTCACATTCAAGTTCATGATTTTAGCAAATTCTTCTGATGCTGTATCTTCTATTTTTTTGTTGGCTGAAATCCCAGCATTATTAATTAAAATATCAATTTTTCCATATTCTTTTACAATTTTTTCTACTACTTTATTTAACTCTTCTATATGATCCAAGTTTGGATAATATCCTTTTACTTCCATTCCTTCTTCTTTTAATTTTGAAATCGCTTCTTCTACCGTTTCTTTTTTTGAACCAAATAAAATTACTTCTGCTTTATTTTCTTTGAACACTCTTACTGTTTCTAAACCAATTCCTCTAGTTCCTCCTGTAATAACCATAACTTTTCCTTCTAACATTTTATTCACTCCTTCTTTATTATCTTTGTTCTGCTATTGTTAATTTTTATTTTTTCCTACTCTATTTTGTATATATTGATCTAATGAACTTCCTTCTTCAAAGCTTTTTTCAAAACAATAATCAATCATACAAGATTGGCATAGTATCTCTATTTGTTCTGTTTTTTCTCCCAAAAAAATACTCACTCCACCTTTTTTGTGAATATATTCAAACGCATAGCGGTCTGTTAAACCATCTCCTATATAAATCACGTTTTCAAAATCTGTTTCGCTTTCCTTAACTACTTTTTTAATTGCTTCTACCTTTTTTTCATCAGTCATCAAATAAGCAATACTAGTTTCATTACCATCTATTTTAACTCTAGTTCCTAAAACATCTTGTAAATAAGGATATATTTTAGTCCTTCGAATATAATCTTCATATCCAGATGTTATCACATAATGCTTCACGTTTTTAAATTTTTCAAAATAAGCAATAGCACCTGGATTATACGTTACTTCCATAGCACCTTTACAAATAGAATCCATACTTTTTTCTATATTATTTTCAGACAGTATCTGAAAAATAGTTTCTACATAAGCTTCATACAAGCTAATCTTTCGACATTTAATCATATCTTCAATTCGTGAAAATAGCTTCGGACTGTCGTAACCACAATCTTTTAAAACCTGATATTGTGGCATCGAATATGGAGTTAAAGTCCCGTCAAAATCATAAATAATTACAATATCCATTCTATCATCTTCCCTATTTCATTATAACACACCCAAAAAAAAGAGACAATAATCTCTCTATATTGCTATCATAAAAATAAAATCACGAGCAATCATTTTGGCCCTAGCATCTACCTTTTTTAAATTCTTCATTGTCTTCATTATTTTTTTCAAATTCAATAAATCAAAGGTTTTTTTCACATCTGCTTTTTCCATAGCACCAAATAAATATTCTGTTACTTCTTCTTTTTCTTTATCACTATATAATTCTAATAAAGCAAACGCATTATTTTCAAGCGTCTTACTTTTAAAAGATAATTCGCTTGGGACCAACTTATCATCTTCCACTTGCCAAGTAGACATCGCATGCCCAAAAATATTTTGCTTGCTTGATTTTACAACTTGATAATTGTCACTCTTTAAAAGCATTCCAACGACACTTGAATTTGGGACAATATGAATATATTTTTTCTTGACTCTTTGATATTCTTTAGAGGAAAATTCTTTCAATCGAAGTCCTGGTCCATCATTACTATATATTTTTTTCACTTTACTACTTTTATAAAGCTTCATATACATTCCAGATACTAAAGCAAGGTTTCCTCCTTTAGAATGCCCCCCAATAATGACATCTGGGCCAAATAATGAAACATGCTCATTGACATAATGAATGGCTTCTATATGAGCTGGTACTGGAAAAGTGGAAGCTAATTTTAAATCTTCTTTCCAACCGCTAATCTGTTCATCTGTTCCTTCGAAACAAATATATTTTAATTTTTTGGAAATATGAAAGGTAAGCGCGCAAAACTGCATATCTCGATTCGTTTTATAAACATAGTCAGAAAGTAAAACCTCTTGGTACCTTTTTTTAGTTATAAGCAATTCTAACAATTGATAAGCATCCTTCATGGCTATTCCTAATTTTTTTACTGCTTTATAAGTATTTTGATTTAAATATTCTTTTCCAATCTCTTCTAAAGTATAACAGTTTTCGTTTATTTTAGTAGCGGAAAAGTCCAAATAAGATAAAGACGAAAATATCAAATTATCAATATCATTAAATGGTTTTTCTGTAAAACTTACATTCCCATATTTTTTCACATAATCCATTAGGTTTGCCATCTTTTTTTCCTCCCATCCAAGTATTCAATTCCTATTTTTAATTTTACGCATGATTTAAAAAGTATATGTTATGCTCTCCTGCCATTTTTGTTTGACTTTTTTTATTATACAAAAAAACAAGAAAAAATAAAAGAACAATATTCTTTATATTGTTGGATAAATTTCATATTATTATATTCAATTTAAAATAGTAAGTAACAAAATAGAAAAAATATTCCAATTAAAATCCAAACACTTTTAGTACTAATTTGAAACTTTTTTAAATCATTTTTTTCTAATACATTCCTTTTTTCAACAAAACGAAGACCAAATGTTTTTTTATTGCTGACATCTTCTGCTGTATAAATTGCAAACGCAAAAGGATTATCAAATTCTGAAAATTCAATATTTTTTAACTTTAAAAGGAAAAAAAACATTACCAAATCTGCTGCACAACCACTAATATTTAAAATCGACAATAAAATTAAAGTTACATTTCCAAATAAAATTCCTAAAATATATGTTACAATGCCTATCCAAAAAAAAGGGAAAAAAAGAGACCATAAAATGTTTTTTTTGCTAATGTTTTGTTTACATAGACAATATAAAATACTTTTTTCTAAACAGATTCCGTAAGTAATGTTTCTCCACTTTGCTCCATGAATCATATAAGAAAAACCGTGTAATAATTCATGCAACATTAACCAAGGAAACACTAAAATACAAGTCTCAATCAATTTCATATAAGTTACTTTTATTCCGAGATAAAAACAAGGAAAAAGTGCCAAAAAAAGTAAGAAAAAAGAAAAAAAAGTAAGAACAGGGAAATGCATTTCATAAATATAATACTGTTTTTTATTCTTGCTCACTCAACTCTTTGGCTCGTTCTTTCCAATAATTTTTAAGTATTTCCAATAATTCTTTGGCATCTTCTAAATGAGTTATCAAGTCAAATTCCTTCATTTCACTAAAAGTGCCAGAGTCACTCACAATGCCTAGATACCATTTCCCTAAAAAATGTTTTTGAAATTTAAAAATTGTACAATGAATTCCCTCTTTATCTTCAAACTGTGTTACATATTTAATGTCAAATGGTTTTGCTCCCAATTCATGTGGGTCACTAAGCCATGCTTCTAATTGTTGTTTTTGATTTATAATTTCTTGTTTCATCATACCACTCCTACCTCATTATAGTTAGTATAAAATAAAGCATTTATGAAGTCAAGAAAAAAGCAGATTTCTTATATAAAATTCTGCTTTTTCAATGTTTACTTTAATTTGAAATCGTCAAGATATTTTTATTATTATCAAAGATAGCAAATTCATCTTTTCCATAAAAGGTTTGATGAAGCTCTTTTGCAAATTCTACTTTTCCATTTAATGATTGATATAATTCAGATACATCTTGAACTGTAATAAATAAAGTAAAGGTAGGTTTTATTTGTTCCACTTTTAAGCTTGGGTATTCTTCTATCAAATTTTGTTTTTTTTGAAACATAATTGTAATAGTATCTTTGCATACAATAGCAAAATTGAGAACTTCTCCTATTTCTGGAACGCTTAACACTTTTTTAAAACCTAATTTTTCTTCATAAAATTGAATCGTTTCTGCTACATTTTCTACCATAATATTTGGTGTAATTGTCTCATACATATCAAATCCCTCCAAATATATTATAAAAAAGTTTTCCCTATTTGTATTGTAAAAAAAGGACATTTTGTCTTAATATTTTTCTACTAATTCTACTGGAGAAAAGCCTGTATATTTTTTGATTTCTTTAATAAAATGCGATTGGTCATAAAATCCACAAATTTCTAAAATATCTTGTAACGATTGATTCTTTTCCAGCAATAATGTAAGACATAAGTGTAATCTTAATATATTCAATAATACTTTAGGAGAAACCCCATATTGTTTTTTAAAAAGACGAAATAAATGCCTAGTATCATATCCAAAACGTTTCGCAATAAGTTCCACAGTTTGCTCTTTTGGGTTTTCATATAATTCATTTACAATGTCCACATATTCCCTATGAAATCCTTCCTCCATTTTAGTACACAAATACTGCGTTAGAAAGGAAATTCTTTCTTTTATGTTTTTTAATTGAAAAATTGTTTCTAGATGACTATTTTTTTCTATATAAGAAAAGTCTACTGGAGCATCCATAATACTACTAGCATCAATATGAAACATAGAATAAAAAACACTTGGTTTTAAACGTACTCCCATATAATCTATCGTTTGACTTAATTGAAAAGGAATCGTTTCTTTGCTAAAGCCTGCAAATAAAATGGTAGAACATTGAAAATCAATTACAATGTCAATGCAAGCATCGGGCAAGATATAATTGTAAATGGTTTTATCAAGTTTCCGTTTTGATTGCATCGTCCATACACACATAGCACAATCTTTTAACTCTTCCATATAGTATTCTTTATATTCAATATTTTCTTGAAATTCTTTATCGAGCAAATATGGAAGCTGCTTTGGATAATAATTTTTATTCATTAGGTGCTACTACTTTACAAGGATTACCATATGCGACCACATTACTTGGAATATCTTTTGTAACAATACTTCCTGCACCAATTACAACATTATCTCCTATCGTAACTCCAGGTAAAATGATAACACCTCCTCCTATCCATACATTATCTCCTATGGTTACTGGAGCTGTATAAGTTTTACAAAATGAAAAAGTCCCATCTTCTTTTTCTTGTCCCATTCTTTCTGTTACATTTTTTGGATGAAATGCTGTATAAATTTGAACATTTGGTGCTATCAAGCCATTTTTACCAATTGTAATTTTATTATCGTCTAAAAAAGTACAGTTCATATTGATTTCTGTGTTGTTCCCTATATAAATGTTATTCCCATAATCAACATAAAATGGTGGAGTAATCCAGACATTCTCTTCTATTCCTCCAAGCAATTGTTTTAGTATTTGATTTTTGGTTTCTAAATCATTTGAAGACACCATATTATAATCTCTTGCCAAATCTTTTGCAATATGCCATCTTTCTAATAATTCTTTATCTCCACAATCATATAATTCCCCTGCTAACATTTTTTCACGTTCTGTCATAACGGTACCCTCTTTCTTTATTTTTCTATTAAATTTCTGGAACATCATTATATCAAATTCTATATCATTAAGCTAGCTTAACAATGCAAAAAAAAGAAAAACTAATTCTCGTTTTTCTTCTACTTTGCTGGTCTTCTAATCTTGGAAGGGTCTTCAATATAAGGTTCCATATATCCACATTCAGGACAAACTGCACATTTTACTTTTCCAAGATTTCCATTTAGCATCCCTTGTTCTGCTACTTTTAATCCATATGCTCCACCTTCTACTTTAATATCCAAATCTTCTACCATTTCTTTTTCACATCTTAAACAATTTCTCATCATTTTAAAACCTTCTTTCCACAATAACTCTCTTTTATATCCTCTAATTTTAAATCTTTAGGACCTATATAATAATCTCTATTTTTTTCTTTTGTTTGACATTGAATCACCGTAATTCCATCACTTGTATATTGTTTTTCTGGGTCGTCTCTATAAATTCTAGTACCCCCATCAAATAATTGCGCTTCAATTAAGAGTGGAGACGTGAAACGGTCCATTGGAATCTCTACTGTATCATAATGCTCAAAAAATTCTCGAAGTGTCATATCACCATTTTTATCAATCAGAGTAACCTCTTCTAAACAAATTAAATAAACTGTCTTTTCTCCATCACTATAGTAAAATTCAGCCTGATTCTCACAATTCATTTTACCACTTGTATTTACAACATAATCATCTTCTAAAATTGTTTTATTGCCACAACCAGTAATGAGAACCAATAAACTACAGAAAAGAATTACTTTTTTCATAGATATCACTCCTACACTTTCATTATAACGTAGTTTTTTTATGAAAGAAAAATTTTTTTATACTTTTTTATCAATCTTACTAATACTTGACAGTGCCCATTCTCATTTCATATTTTAGAATATCTTATATTGTGGAGGGTTACTTATGTTTGATTATATATTATCTTTAAATCCAATTTGGCAAGCTCTACTTGCAACTATATTCACTTGGAGTATTACAGCAATTGGCGCTGCTTTGGTTTATTTTTTTAAAAAAATTAATAAAAATTTAATGGACGGAATGCTTGGGTTTGCTGCAGGTGTTATGATTGCTGCTTCTTTCTTTTCGCTGATTGCACCTGCCATTACAATGTCTGAAAGTTTAAACTTAATTCCTTGGCTAGTTGTTTTTATTGGCTTTTTCAGTGGAGGATTGCTATTATTTATTGGGGATAAGATTTATGACATATACGAAAAAAAATCACCTAATAAAAAATCTAGTTTCAAACGTTCTATTATGTTAGTAAGCTCTATTACATTACATAATATTCCAGAAGGCATGGCTGTTGGGGTTGCTTTTGGTTCTGTGATATATGGATTAGAAGGCGCAACTTTAGCAGCTGCTTGGACATTGGCTTTAGGGATTGGGCTGCAAAATTTTCCAGAAGGAACTGCTGTTAGTATGCCGCTTAGAAGAGATGGAATGAGTAGAAATAAAGCTTTCTTTGTAGGACAAATAAGTGGTATTGTAGAACCTATCGCAGGTGTCATTGGTGCCATTTTAGTAATGAAAGTACGTATTCTGTTGCCATTTTTATTAGCATTTGCTGCAGGTGCCATGATTTATGTTGTTGTAGAGGAACTTGTTCCTGAAAGTCAAAGTAATAAAAAAAAGGACTTGATGGCCCTATTTACATTAATTGGATTTTCTATCATGATGATTTTAGATATTGCTTTAGGATAAAATTTATATATCATTAAATAGTTAGCAAATATTTGGCTAACTATTTTTATGTCATAACTTATTTATCTTATTGCTTATCTTTTATAAAGAACTACTGGAATTATTTTGAAGATTTAATATTTCTTTTTCAGAAAGTCCTGTTATTCTTTCAATAAGAGACAAGTCCAAGCCTTCTTGCATCATAGATAACGCTGTTTTCATTATTCCTCTTTTTTCACCTTTCTTTTCACCAATTTTTTTGCCACGCTCTTCGCCCTGTTTCTTTCCTATCTCAATTCCTTCTTTTTTATATGCTTGTGCGACATCTTCTAATTTCATTTGTCTCTCCTCCTCATTCTTTAATTTTTCATAT
>JAAWNF010000028.1 GCA_022798795.1 Bacilli bacterium | reverse complement strand
ACTTAGAAAAGAGGAATTGATATGTACAATACCCGCTTTGTTGCTTATTTAACGAATGATAAAGTAATAAGAACAATTGATAACCAATCAATCAAAATACCAAAAGCGAAAGTGTGTTTGCTTTAACGTTGACATATCTATTATGATAGTGATATAATTTAAATGTAGTAATAAAATGCATTAGCTTAAAAAGTGGAATAGAAGGAGGAAGAGATGAATGAATCAAATAAAAAGATATAATGAAACTACTTTTGATGACATTAGACATATAGATGAATATGGTAATGAATATTGGTTTGCTAGAGAATTACAAAAAGCTTTAGAGTATGTAGAATGGAGAAAGTTTGCAAGAGTTATAGAAAAGGCAAAAACAGCTTGTGATAATAGCAACTATGATGTTTTTGAATGTTTTGTCAAGGCCGACAAAACATCAAAAATGCCTAATGGTGGAGTTAAGAAAATAATAGATTATAAATTAAATAGATATGCTTGTTATTTGATTGTTCAAAATGGAGACACAAGAAAAAAAGTAATTGCTTTAGGTCAAACTTATTTTGCCATTCAAACAAGAAAACAAGAGATTTTCGAAAGAGATTATGAAAAATTATCAGAAGAAGAAAAAAGACTATATCAGAGAAATTTAACTAGGAAAGGGAATCATTCTTTAAATCAGGTTGCTAAAAATGTTGGTGTTAAAAATTTTGATAAATTTCATAATGCAGGGTATAAAGGTTTATATAATGGTGAAACTGCAGATGACATATTTAAAAGAAAAGGACTTAGATATAGAGAAGACATTTTGGATAATATGGGAAGTGAAGAACTTGTTGATAATTTATTTAGAATTGTTCAAACTGAAGCTAAATTGAAAAGAGATAATATTGAAGGAGAGAACAATGCCTGTATTACGCATAAAGAAGTAGGCAACATTGTTAGAAAAGCTATAAAGCAAGCGGGTGGAACTATGCCAGAAGATTTACCAACTCCTAAAAGGAGCTTAAAACAAATAGAAAAAGAAAGAAAAAATAGTTTGATTGAAAAATAAAGATTAATTTAGCGTTTAAAAGGCATATGAATAGATTTTTAGAAGAACATTCTACAATGAAAAAAGCAAAAGATATTATGAAATCATAGTATCTTTTTTTGTACTTAGAAAAGAGGAATTGATATGTATATAGATAAGGATGATATGAGTTTTATTGTGTATTTAATAAAAAAATACCAAATAGGATTTCAGTCTATTGATGAGTATTTGTTTTGGCTATATAGAGATTTTACCCATTCTAATAAAGCAAAATATTACCAAATATTAGAAGAGGAAATTATTTTATATAGCAATTTACAAACTGGAAAGGAGAGTAAAGATGGCACGCTTGAATGAACAATCTACTTTTGTTAGCTTTATGTCTCATAGTTATAGGAAACATCAAGTAATATTTCATTTTATAGATGATTACTTATTATGGTTATATGAGGAGCTATGCAATTATAATGAGATTTTGTATTATCAGACATTAGAAGAAGATATAGTAAAATTTTGTGAATTTCAGGAAAGGAAGAGATCAATATGTTAACAAATAAGCAAAAAAAGGTTTTGAATGCAATTGAATATTTGATAGAAGAAAAAGGATATTCGCCAACTTATCAAGAAATAGCAAACTTATTAAATGTGAGAAATGTAAGTAATATATTTAATATTGTCATGAATTTAGAAAAAAAAGGATATGTCTCTACAAAACAAGGAAAAAGTAGAACCATTATGATTGTGAGAGAGTGTGAACAAAGTAAGTTCGCGACTGACTAAAAATTCGAAAATATTTTCGAGTTTTGAACTCTATCCATTGTATGAATTCAAGAGTCTATGTATAAATGTAATCGAACGAGCAGATTTTATCCCTTATCTGTTTGTTCATAAAGTGCTGTTGAAACGTTATGTTTCTCAAATTAAGAAAAAGTATGAAATTTTTAATTACTAAAAATCCAATGGGGATAAACCAAATAGAAAATGATTCATATGTTAGTCAAATTAAAAATATTCATATAATTTTTAGGAAGGTGTTAAAAATGATAGTAGCAGATTTATTTGAACAAACCATTTTTCCAAATTTAAAAAAGTATGTAGAATTGAATTCAAACGCTCTAGTGTCAAAGAAAAAAGAAGATAGCTATCCACTAGTAGTAGTGAAATTGCTTCCAATTAAAAATCAATATAGCAGTTTAAATTATGAAGAAGAGGTATACATATTTGGAATCGATATTAAAATATTTTCAGATGAAGATATTACTTTAATTACAAACAAAGTAATTGAGTACTTTAGAATTAATTTTCGATTAACTTTAAGATTAGAATTAGATGTGAGTGAAAGTATTTATCAAAATAATATCAGAATAACAGGAAAAATAAATGCAAAAAGTAACATAGTCTATCCATTTGAAGACTACCAAGAATAAAAGCACTTTTAAAAGGGATGAAAGAAAGGATGATTAAAATGTTAGATTTAGGTATTGAATTATTTGTTAAGGAAACAACAGAAGAGAAGTTTCCAAAATTACCATTAGTAGCAGTGAAAGGTGCTCCAGCAAGTGGACAAGCAGCAGGAACAGTTGAAACAACAACTTCAAGTGACCCTGTAAAAGTATATATTGCAGATAGACCAGATACAGGGGCAATGGATTTTGTTTACAATTATTCAGCAGAAAATTTTGCGGCAGTAAAAGAAATTTGTGATAATGTTGCAAAAGATATTATGATTAAATATCCAGATGGAACAGGTGCTATGTATAGAGGTACTTGCCAAACTTGGAGAAATGAAGTATCAGTAGGTGGTATTATTGAATGTACTTTGCATACTGTACCAAGTGCACAGGTAGTTGATAAAACTGCAACAGAAGTAACCGCTTTAATGGCAGTAGAAGCATAGAAAGAAGGGCTTTTATGAGAAAGATTACAATAAATGTAAGTGATAAAGATTATGAGCTATTATTAAATCGTAATGGGATTAAATGGTTAGAGGCAAAAGGATATGTATATGAAAATTCTAATAAAACGCCAATTACAAATTATGATTTATTATGGACAGTTGGTTTTTTAGCAAATTATCCTAATTTTACAGAAGAAGAAATTTTGAAGTTACAAGATACTTATCGAAAAGAAAAAGGAAATCCAGCAGAAGTTACTTCGTTTATGGTAAATGAATATCTCGCTTTTATAAATGCCCTAGTCGATACGAAATCAATCAAGAAAAAAGCGACGATAACAGAAATGTAGGAAAACAATATAAGAACTTGACGGATTGGTTTTATGATTTGCTTCCTATGGCAATTACATATGGTATGTCTGTAAAAGAGTTCTGGGAAGAAGACCCCAATCTTTTCTGGGCATACCGTTTTTCTTATATTGAAAAAATAAAATTTGAAAATGAGGATAAAAATCAAACTGCTTGGCTACAAGGGGCTTATATATATGAGGCAGTATCGATTGCACTTGCTAATGCTTTTAGTAAACAGAAATTAAGTTATTCTAAATTACCTTATGGAGTAAAAGTAGAAGAAGATAAAGAAAAGATGTTAGAAGTGCAAGTAGCTGGAATTAAAGCAAGAATAAAACAAATCAATAAAATTAAAACAGCACTTCCAGAAAGGGATAATACACCTGAGGAGGTGAAAGAATGAGTAAAGAAACAACAGAAATAATAAAATATAAATTTGAAGTGGAAGATAGTTTATTTTTAAGTAAAATGAATTCAATCCAAACTAGCTTAAAGGGAACAGATGATATAGCATTGAATTTACAAAAGTCATTTAATGGTTTTTCTTCTAGTAAAATGACAGTAGAGATGGAAAAAGTTACAAAAAAGATAAGTGAAACGAAAAAGAATGTTTCTGATAGTATTTCTACTTTTGAAAAGTATTCATTAGGGTTAGAAGGAATATCTGGAGCGATAGAGGGTTTATCTGGAACCGCTAAAGCGATGGAAGATATCAATAACAAAGGATTAGATATGGCTAATGGAATGGAATTGGCATCATCTTCGTTGAATACAGTATCTAGTTGTGCTTCAATAGGAACTGCAATATTGCCAGGTTGGGGAACAGCAATAGGAGCAGCAGCAGGTGGAATTGCAGCACTAGTAACTATTTCAGCGAGTTGTAAAAGTGTTGAAGAAGAAAGAGCGGAGGCAATGATAGCCGCTTCGCAAGCAGCAATAGAAGCGTCTAGGGAGTCAATGAAGTATTCTCAAACTCTACTTGATGAACATGATGCAATTACACAAAGTTTATCGAAAGAATTATCTTTAATTGATAATCATCAAGACTTGTTAACTGAATTAAAATCTTTAACAGATGAAAATGGAAATGTAAAAAAAGGATATGAAGATAGGGCTCAATTTATTGTATCAATATTAAATAATGCATATGGAACAGAAATTAAGTTAATTGATGGAGTGATTCAAAATTATCAAAAAGAAGTAAAATCAATAGAAGATGTTATAGCTAAAAAGCGTCAGGAAATGGTCTTGCAATCAGCAGAAAAACAATATCAACTTGCTATGGAAAAAAAGGTAGAAACGTATCAACATTTACAAAATGCCCAAAAACACTTTAATGAAGAAAATGAAAAATATTTAGCTAAAAAAGCTGAATTAGAGAAGCAATATGAAGAAAAAGGTTTATTTTCTCAAGGCATTAGTTTGAATGATTATTTAAAAGAAATGATAGAAAAAGATAAAGTGTTTAGAGAAGCAACATACAGTATGGGAATTGCAAAAAATGCTATGAATGAAGCACAAAACGCTTATGATGCAAATTCAGAAGCGATGATGAATTACCAAGGATTAAGTGCAGCTATAGCTTCTGAAGATGCAGAGGCTGTAGACTATTATACAAATAAAGTTTCGAATTCATATTATGATGGTAAAAATATGATTGGGCTAACTTATACAGAAATGCTAAATGATGCTCAATTGTATCATGATTCTGTTTATAGGAATGCGGAAGAAAATGGACAAAAAGTTACAGCAGCAATGGAGCAAGAAGCAAATTCTAGATATGAGTCTGTTAAAAAATCATTAGTAAATCAAAGTCAAGCATTGGATACTATGACACCAGATATTGTAAGTGCATGGTGTCATTTAGCTTCAACAAGCTCAGACCAATTTTTAGATTTTTTTGAAGAGATTCCAGAAGGATTACGACAAAATGTTATAGATAAAATGCAAGAACAAGGTTATGAAATAAGTGATGAATTACAAAAGGGAATTAGTAAAATAGATCCAAATGTAAAAATAAAAACTGACAAAAGCGGAGTAGATGCTAATATTGTAGTAACAGCAGATACAAAACAGGCGAATTTAGATATAGAGCGTGTTGTAAAAACAATATCTTTGAAGTTTCAGAATCCATTTCAATTAATTACAAATTACGCAGAATGTGGTGGGATATATGCAAATGGCTCATGGTCGAGTATTCCACAATATGCAAATGGTGGATTACCAAATCATGGAACAATGTTTATCGCAGGAGAAAGAGGAGCAGAAATAGTTGGACATATTAATGGAAGAACAGAAGTTTTAAATAAATCTCAAATAGCAAGTGCAATATATACAGCAGTAGCAACAGCTATGAGAGAGTATAGTGGAACAAATCAAGATATAAGAGTATATGCAGAAGAAGGATTAATTGTAGAAAAGGTATCAAAAGGAATTAATCAACATATAAAACAGACTGGCTCATTACCATTTGTTATTCCAATATAAAAAATAATATGCAAAAACATATTATTAAAATTAGTTATTTTTCTATTTCTGTACAGGAATAAGTTTCTTTTGTATCATATTCTCTAAGCCATTCTTTATATGATTTTTCATAAGCATAATTTTTTAAAAGCATAGTTACATTTTTATCATTCCTAGTTATGATTAAAGTTTTTTTAGGATCATTTTTTCCTGTAGTAGATGAAGATTTTAATTCTTCTTCATAATCTATAGCCTCAGAAAGTAAATCAAATGTACTTATATATTGGGATTCGAGAAGGTAAACTTTATTTCCTTTACTATAAACGGTGACAATATTTTCATCATCATAACGTTTACAAACAGTGACTTTATCATATTTTTTTCCGCAACCAGTAAACAAAAATAAACTACAAAGAGTTAATAAAACAAGTTTTTTCATAATTTTTTCCTCTTTCATTATGTATTCATTATATCAGGATATCTGATGAAAGTAAATGAATGATGAAGTTACAAATAAAGTTTTTGTTAAGAAGAAAATTATAGCAACGATTATGGATTTAAAAGAGGATTATGAAGTTAAATAGAAATGAATCATTAAATAGTAAAATGATGCTTATAGAATAAAGTTTAATTGTAGAAAAAGTATCAAAAGGAATTAATCAACGTGTAAAACAGACTGGCTCATTGCCATTTGCTATTCCAATATAAAAATACACTATTTAGTGTATTATAATTCATCATCACGACATTTTATATTAGCAATTTCAATTTGGAATCTTGTAATAATATCTTCATAATCGCCTGTATACATACATTTTGCAGTAAAAGTTTCTCTATCATCGAATTTTGGCCATTCTAGACAAGTTGTATGTATTTCGGTTCCGTTTCTTTTATAAATTAAATCAATTGCTATAGAATTGCATTTTTTAGAACTAGTATTAGTAATATCAGAAACTGCTATAGCTAGTCCAGTAGAGCTTTTCACCCATTTAAAAGGCGTATTTTCGAAATTTAAATACCATGCTTTTTCCTTCTTTTTTTCTCCACAACCAGTAAATAATAACAGACTACAAATTACTAACAAACTAAACTTTTTCATCTCTTTCCTCCTATATTTTTATTGTATCAAAGTTTATCAGAAAAAGAAAGATGGTGAATTTATGATAAAAGAATTTATAAATGGAAATTATCACTATATATTAGGAAGTCCAGCCACTGTAATATCAAAAGTAAAAATCAATGGTGTTGACATTTCTAAATATTTAACCAATGAATCAAAAATCGGTTGGTATGATGTAACAAGCGATTCAAATGCTACTAATGCAGATGGAACCATGGTATTTAATGTCATCAATACAAAATACCGTTTGGACTTAGTTACAAGACCATTATTAGAATATGAACTAATCGATTTTTATAAAGAAATACTAGAAAATCCCACTGTAACAATTGATTTCTATAATCCTTTTACAGGAACTTGGAAACAAACCAGATGTTATAGAGGAGATAGAGGGGTGCAAGCAATGTACCCAATTGAAACACCAGAGGATAGAGTAGAACTATATAGTCCTATCTCACAATCCTTTATAGAACTGTAGGTGTTTTATGAATGATTTTATAGAAGCGTGTAAAAAAGGCGCAAATAAAGATAGACTTGGAATATTAAAAATAGGAGAAAAAGAAATAACAGGAAGTGATTCTTTAAAAAGTTTTACAGTAGAAGAAGGTTGTTATGTAGATGGTTCTATCATAGGAGCTATCTATATCAAATGTTTGACAGGTGAATTTGTAAATTTAAATGAAAGTTTGTTAGAAAAAAGGATAGAAGCTAAAGTAGGGATAAAGGGAAATGAAACGATTTGTCATTTAGGAAATTATATTGTAGAAAAACCAAAAGATGAAAAAACTTCAAGTTCTAGTAGTATCAAAGCTTATGATTATTTGATAGATAAAATAGATGAAAAATATGTATGTGGAATTAACTATGAAGAACAAGATGAAACAAACAAAATATGTGTATCTGATTTATATCAAGATGTTTGTAGAAACTTAGGTTTAACTCCTAAAACAATTGAATTTTTAAATAGTGATATTGAAATATTCAATAATCCATTTACCAATAATGAAACCAATAGAACTGTTTTAAAAGCAATTGCAACAGTCGCTTGTTCTTTTGTAGTAATAGATGAAAATAATCAAATTGATTTATCTTGGTTAAGTGACACTTTAGATTATACATTTTTGAAAAGTGATTATTCTACTTTAGAAAGCAATGATACTGTTTTAGGACCTATCAATACAGTGGTTTTAAAAAATAGTGAAGTGGATGATGAAAACGTTACAAAAAAAGCAGAAAATGTAGAAATAGAACATTCTATAGTGATTAGTGAAGATTATATTTTGTATGATGTAGAATTAAGAGAAAAAGCAATTGATAAAATCTTTGAACGATTAAATGGACTTACTTATGTAGATATGAAATTAACAACATATTATGGAAAGCCGTTTTTAAAAATGGGTTCAAAAATAAAGATAGAAACAGATAATGGATTTTTAGAAACTTATGTTTTAAAACATCAATTTACATTTAATGGAGCTTTTACAAGTACCATAGAAAGTCCATTAGAAACAGAGCAAGAAATTAAAACAAAACAAGATTCAACATTAAAAGAAGTTCTAAAAAATACGCAAATTAAGGTTGATAAACAAAATCAAGAAATCGAAGCAATTGTAAATCAAGTAGAAGAACAAGGAGAACATGTTGTTAGTTTATTATTAAATGTAGATGGAATTAAAGAGACAGTCTCTAAATCCAACTCAATTATAGATGATAATATAGAACAGTTAAAAGAACAAATGACAGTTTTAGAACAGTCAGCGGAAAAACTATCTTTTACTATAGATAATATTAATCAATCTGGAGTAAATAAAGTTGTAACGTCAACAGGCTTTATTTTTGATGAAAATGGGCTTAATATTTCTAAAACAGATGAGGCAATGAGTGCAGTATTTGATAATACAGGATTATTAGTAAAACATTATGATACAGAGTTATTAGATGCTAGAGGAGATAAGTTGATTGTAAATAATATTACTTCCAAAACCTATTTAACAGCTGGTAGACATCGAATAGAAAAATTTACAGATGAAAAAAATAGAGAAACGACAGGTCTTTTTTGGGTAGGTGATCAATAATGGCAACAATTGAAGGAGCATTGAGTGCAACCAAGTATCTTGGAACACGAATTACATTTTATGAGAGTAGTTATAATATTGCTAACAACACATCTGTTGTACATGTAAATGCTTATATTCTTTCTATGAATAAAGGTTATGGAAGTTGTACAACAACAAGACCATTTTCAGTAACTGTAAATGGGGAAACAAAATCCGTTTCAGTACCAGCATGGAATATTGTAACAGGTGAAGTTTGGTTGGTAGGTTCATTTGACTTTACAGTCCCCCACAACAATGATGGAACAAAAACAATTGCCATTTCTTCTAGTTATAACACAGGAGTGGCAAATCTTGGTTCTAGTTCTTTATCTGGAAGTTTAGTGTTAACAACGATTCCTCGTGCAAGTACTGTAACATGTTCTGATTTTTATATTGAAAATCCAGTAACAATTAATATTAGAAGAGCAAACAATACATTTCGTCATACGTTGAAATATAATTTTGGAAATTTATCAGAAACAATTGTTGAGAAAACAGAGGCTATATCATATCAATGGATGCCAGATGCGAGTTTATTTTATACACAAGTTTTAGATAGTATGTCCAAAACAGGAACCATTGTTTGTGAAACTTACAATGGAAATACGAAAATTGGAGAAAGTTCCTGTAATTTTACTGCAAAAATAGAGAGAGAAAAAAATGTACCAGAAGTTACATTAAAGGTTATAGACATAAATGAAAAAACAATTGGTTTAACTGGTAGTGAAAATATCTTAGTAAAATATTTTTCAGACATAGAAGCTTCCATAACAGCAACTCCTAAAAATGGCTCTAGTATTAAAAAATATCAATTGAATGATAAAGATGTAGAAGCTGTTACAGTGATTCCGAATATTGAAACCAATATGTTTATTGCAAAAGCAATAGATGCTAGAGGAAGTGAATTAGTAGGAATATCAGAACAATTAGAAAAAGAATGGATTGAATATGTCAAATTAGCATTTAAATCAATAAATGTAGAAAGAGAGAATCCAACCAGTGACCAAATAATTTTAAATATAGAAGGATTTTATTTTCCAAATTCTTTTGGATTAGAAGCTAATCAGTTAACATTAAAAGTACGTTTTAAAGAAGAACGTGGAGAGTGGAGTGAATTTTTAAATATAACACCAAATATAAATGCAGAATCAAAAACATTTACACTTTCAGAATATAATTTAAGCTCTTTATTTGAAAATTTTAATTATCAAAAAAGTTATGTATTTCAGTTTTATTTAGAAGATAAATTGATGACTGTAGAAAAAGAGATAATGGTAAATCGTGGACAGCCAGTTATCACTTATGGAGAAAATTTTGTTCATATATATGGAGACTTAGAAGTTGATAATCATATAACTTCTGGGAGTGGTTCAATTAGTGGCTCTATTATAGTAAAAAGATGGGAAGGTGTTCAATAATGGCAATGTATTTAGGAAGCAATTTGATAACAGGAAGTGGTTCAGTCAGTGGACAAACTAACGGATGGTATTGGATAAAATATTCGAATGGGACAGCAGAATGTTTTAAGAAATTTGTATTTACAGAAAGTATTAATAATATAACTACAAA
Organism: Bacilli bacterium; assembly: GCA_022798795.1. GTDB lineage: Bacteria > Bacillota_I > Bacilli_A > RF39 > UBA660 > MGBC102946. The sequence goes on along the minus strand of JAAWNF010000028.1, from coordinate 8,328 downwards.
TGGTTATCGTTCAAAAACCATAGATTTGGGTGCTTATCCTATTGAATTTGTAGAAGTCCCAGTTGTAGTTTTGAATAGCTATTGTGATTATAAGTACTCTGATGCAATTGGAGAGCAATTTATTTTTAATACACAAACGGATAAGCCAACTTTAACATCTTGTGGAAAAATTATATTTTTTTGTTTTCGACAATCATCTGATAGAGTTATAACGCTTGATGTTGTTGTTAAAGGGATTTGGAAGGAGATTTAATATGATAGAAGATAGTTTAAAAGCGATAAATTATTTAACTGAAAGAGAATATCAAAAAGCAAAAACAAATGGAGCAATAAACGAAAATGAGTTATATATGACACCAGATGATGTTAGTATTATAAATAAAGATGTGTATTCAGCATATTTGAGCAGTAGCTTTTCAGTAAATACCAATGGAGAGTATTATCAAGTAGTTCCGTTTAATACTGAGGTGAAACAAAGCCTATATGTTACTAAAAAATCGAATGGTGTTTTTGAACTTGCAAAAGGAACATATTTAGTATTGTTCTCATTGCTGTTCTCAAATGTAGGTGCAAAAAGCGATGTAATTTTATATAGAAATAATCAGTTAGTAGGAGATTATAGACATTATGAAAATATAAATAAAACAATAAATGGAAATTTTTTAATAGATTTATCAGAAAGCACAGAAATAGAACTATTAATCGATAATAGCAATGCAAATAATAGTGTGACAGGAAATAATTCAAATATAAAATATTGCTCAACAATTTCATTTATAAAGTTGTTATAAAAAAAGGTGTAAAAATGGAAAAAAATTATATAGAAAAAATTGTTGAAACGGAGCAACGAAGTAAATCTAATACAAAACGTTTAGATGAGCATGATAAAAAATTAGAAGAATTATCAGATGTTTATATTGCTTTAACTAAGGTAAATGATAAAGTTGATAATATTGATAATGATGTAAATGAAATTAAACAAGATATTAAAGAGATAAAAGAAAAGCCAAATAAACGAATGGATTTGATATGGGGTTATATAGTTTCGGCAATAATTGGTGGAGTTATCGGTTTTATTTTAATAAAATTAGGAATGAAGTAGGTGATTAAATGGGAGAATTTATGAATTGGGATATTCTAACTACTTATACTACTTTTGTTACGATTGTATTTATGGTAGTGGAATTTCTGAAAGAATTAAAATATGTAAAAAAAATAAAAACAAAATATGTAAGTTTTTTTGTTGCGTTTATTTTATTAACCGTTACTAATTTAGCGCTCAATACATTTCACTTTTTTGATATTACACTATACATATTAAGCTCTATCAGCATTAGCTTAGGAGCAAACGGATTAAATGATTTTAATAAAAAAGGAGGAATTTTATGAAAAAAGGAATGACAAGTATTAGAAATGGAGTAGAAGATTTACTTTGTCCATTTGAATATGTAGGAATTAGCCAGCCAGCCAATGGAACTTATTCTCATCAAGGAACAATGGCAAACGATATTGGTTTTAAAGATATTAAAAATCCATATGAACCATATTATGCCCCTTGTCATATTAAATGTATTTATGTTTGGAAAGAGTATGGACAAGCTATGTGGCAATCGATAAACAAAGTTCGTTTTGCAGATGGAACTATTAATCATATTACATTTGTAACAATCCATGATAATTCCTTAACAGCTGTGATTGGAACAGAAAAAAAACAAGGAGAACTAATGGGTCATAAAGGAAATAAAAAGGCAACAGGAGTCCACGCTCATATTGAATGTGCGAAAGGATTATATAGTGTCAAAGATTGGAAATACAATTCTTATGGAAATCCATGTTTTCCTAGTGAAATCAATATTGATGAAGTATTCTTCTTTGATGAAACAGAACTAAGTAAAAATCATATTCCAAGTACTTATAAAATCAAATATTTAAAAGATGTTGTATTAGAAACATCATCTAATAAAGAACCACTTCCTTTAAAAGTAGGAGACCAAGTAAAAATTATAAAAACGGGAAATGGTTCTAGCTTTGGAACTTCAAACACAGCTTATGGAATCGGCTGGGATAGAAAAATTCTAAAAATTTGGGAAGATAGACCTTACCCATATCAAGTAGGAAATGAAACAGGAACAACAGGCTTCTATAGAAGAGAAGCATTAGAAAAGAGGTAAAAAAATGAACGAAACAATCAATTCTGTTTTTACAGAAACAACAGATGGAATCAATGCATCTATCAATCAATTAGAAGTAACTTGTATTACTTCAAAACAAAATAAATTTCATTTAGATAGTGAAGGAAATTTATCCGTAAATAGTATTACAACAGTAGTCGATAATCCTACTACTAGTACAACTGTTGATTTTAACTCTATTTATCCAATTGGCTCTATTTATATGAACACAGCTTTGGTAGAACCAACAACTCTTTTTGGAGGAACTTGGGAATTACTAAAAAATAGATTCTTAATTGGAGCAGGGGATTTATATGAAGTAGGAACTATGGCAGGAGAAGTAACCCATACTTTATCTGTAAATGAAATGCCTTCTCATACCCATAGTCAAAATCCACATAGTCACACACAACATCCTGATACTTGGATGAATATTGACAATCCTTGGGTTCCAAAATCTGGGTACTATTATGCCCATTCTGGAAATGGAATATCTGATAGATATTATACAGGAAATGCAACTGCTACCAATAACAATACAGGAGGTTCACAACCTCATAACAATATGCCACCATATTTGGCGGTTTATATGTGGAAGAGAGTCGCTTAGCTCTCTTTCCTCTTAAATTTTTAAAAGGAGTGATGATATGGAAAAAGAACTAAAAAATTTAAGAAAGAAAAACGAAAAACATTTTTTACAAGATGATGGAACAATTATTGCGAAAATGTATAGAGAAAATATCCACTATTTGAAAAATGGTATTTATGAAGAAATTGATAATACATTAATTAAAAAAGGAAATAAAATTCAAAATAAAAGCAATGAATTTAAAGCATCTTTTAGTGAAAATGATAAAAACAAGTTATTAGAAATGGAAAGAGATGGACATAAACTTTCAATGAGTTTAAAAAATGAAAATGAAGTGTGTCCAAATATTAAAAATTCAGAAATTTGTTATCAAGAATTATTAGAAAGTATTGATGTTACTTATAAAGTATTATCTAACAAAGTAAAAGAAGCGATTCTTTTAAAAGAAAACAAATATAAAAAGTTAGAATTTGTAATTGAAACAAATTTAGAGCTATGTATCAAAGATAAAACAATAGAAGCTAAACATAACAATGAAATTATCTTTGTAATAGAAGCTCCTTATATGATAGATGATAACAATATAGAAAACCATAATATTTATTATACTTTAGAAAAACATGAAAATCATTATGATGTTATTTTATATCTAGACCAAGAATGGTTAGAAAAAGCAGCATTCCCAGTTATCATTGACCCAACTATAACAAACTATAATGACAGTGGACTAACATATGATACTTATATCTTTGAAGGAGATAAAGATTATCCAAGGGGCAACTATAAAAAGTTGCAGTTAGGAGTGAATAAAAACGAGGATGGAACGATAGAAAAGTATCGTGCATTATTCAAATTTCATTTGCCTAAAATTGGAACAGGAAGTCAAATTATAGGAGCAGAAGCGGTAATGTTAGCGTGGGGTGACCCATATGCGAAAAAGGATATCTTTGTAGTTCATAAAATTAACAAAGAATGGGATGAAAATACAGCAACTTATAAAACGATGTGGAATGCTTATGACCCTAGAATAGAAGCTTATAGTATGTTTAGAACATCATTATATTTATCTAATTGGGGACCAGAAGAATATAATCATATTGATATTACAAACTTGGTAAAATCTTGGTATTCAGGAGAACCAAACAATGGAATTATGATTAAAAGCTACTATGAAGTCTATGACCCAGATATCAATCGTTTAGTGATTTATTCTAGTGAAAATGATGAGAATGCAAATCCTCCATATTTACTAATCCATTATAGAAACCAAAATGCATTAGAAAGTTATATGGATTATCAAACACAGAGTTTTACAGAAGGAAGTACAAGTGCGAATTTATATAATGGAAACTTAGTATCCGTATGGAATGTTGGAAAAACATTATCAGGAAAGTTTCCTGTTAATTTAGACCTTATTTATAATACCAATGATATCATTTTAGAAACCAATTATGGATATGGTTTAGGAGAACAACTGAGTCTTCATCAAACATTAGAATTTGAAACCATTGAAGAATTTGAAAAAGATGAAAAACTTATCATGTTAAGATATAAAGATGGAGATGGAACCTATCATTACTTTTATAAAGGAAGTGATATTACACCTACTCCAGTAGAAGGCTATGAATTTGAAGTTGTTGAAAGAAATCCAGAATCTTATTATGACGAAGATGGACTATCCTTAGTAATATCAAAAGAAAATGATAATTTCATTATGAAAGATAATGATGGAAATACAAGTACCTTTACTAAAAATGGTGATGTTTGGTACTTAACAGAGATTAAAGATACCAAAGAAAGTACTATAAAAATAGAATATTTGAACAATAAAATTGTGAAAGTGATTGATGGAAATCAAAAAGAAATTACGCTTACTTATGGAACAAATGTAATCACAGTAACAAGCCCAAATGAAACAGTTACACTAAACTATGAAAATAATTTATTAAAAAGTATTACATCAAAAAATGGAATCACAAATATAGAATATAATAGTAATAAAATCATTACTAAAATTACAGATGTAACAGGAAAAAGTATTGGTTATGAATACTATGATACCATTCCATATAGAGTCAAAAAAATAAATGAGTATGGAATCAATAATACCTTAGGAAATGGTTTAGAATTTATTTATGGATTTAATATAACAACAGTAAAAGATAATAAAAATAGAAGTCAAACTTACACATTTAGTGACCATGGAAATACAGTAGGAATTACCACTCTAAATGAAAATGAAGATTTAAAAGAAGCATTTGGAAAATCTATGATTTATGGTTCTAAAGACCAATATACAACTTCATTTGGAAGTGTTAATAAATTGGTAGAAGAAAACGCTATGATAAAAGTAGTGAAAAATTATTTACAAAATTCTAGTTTTGAAGATGATAGAATGTTCTTTCAAGAAGCAACAAGTATATCATCAAGAGCAGGCGGAGGTGGAGATTTAGAATTTTTATCTTTTGATACTTCAGAAGCTGTCACAGGAAAACGTTCTTTATTTTTAAATGGGTATGTTTCAAACATGATAGACCCAACAATTGAACAATATGTTAAAGTACCAAAAGGAAAAACCTATACTTTTAGTGCTTATGTAAATGTGTTAGGATTTACTAGTGTCATTCTTTCTTATTTAGACTCAAATGGAAACACAATTAGAGAAGGAACAGAAATTCAAAATACGGATGGATTTGAAAGAATAGAAGTGACAATTGATTATGTAGAAAGTGCAACAAGCGATTTAAAAATAGAATTTATTATCACCAATCAAACACATTGTTATATTGATGATGTTCAATTAGAAGAAGGAGAAGTTGCCAATCTTTATAATTTAATTGATAACTCTGATTTTAGTGATGGAACAACAAATGGTTTTTCACTAGGATATAGTAGAATTCTTGATACTACAGCTCCAGAAGAAATCCCGACTATGTCTGTTGTAGATATAGGAAATGCATATCATGCATTAAAAATAACTGGAAGCCCTTATTTGAGTGAATCTATAGGAAAAACGTTCCCTGTAAGTGGGAAAGCTGGAGATATTTATACCATTTATTTTTGGTATAAAAATGAAGAAACAGTGAACGATGTTTATACTACACGTAGAAGAGTATTAATTAGTTTTGATTATGGAGAAATAGATGATCCACATTGTTCCATTCCAAGAGGAACTTTTACACAAAACAATACAACTTGGCATTTATTTGAAGCTACTTTTATCGCAGAATATGATTATGCCAACTTTAAATTAAATATTTTTAATGATTGCAATGCAAATAATTTATATTTAACAAACTTTGGACTTTATAAACCAATCGCAAGTACAGGATATGATTATGATTCTAACGGAAATGTAACAACAGTTTATGACCCTCTTTCTGGTCCAAAAAAACTATCCTATGATAAAAATAATCAATTGGTTGGAATGCTAGATGTAAAAGGTTCTAACTTCGTTTATGAATATGATAATGAGATTAAAGACAGAGTACTAAAAGGAATTAGTGCAACTGGAATTTCAAATGAAATCGAATATGATGAATTTGGAAATCCAATTATTACGAAAATCACAAACAAAAATACAAGAGAGAATATAGAAGGTATTTATTATATTCGTATGAAAGGAACCAAGAAATACTTTGACAATAACTTTTCTGCAAATATGATTTCTTTAAAAGAAGACTGTTGTAGTCATGATGGATATAACTTCATAAAGGAAGATGACTATTATAAAATCGTTCCAATTGATAATCCAAATTATGCAATTCATCATTTTCAGGAAAGAATTACATTAAGTAAAATAGAATATTCTTTATTTGAACTCATTAAAAATAAAAATGGAAGTTATATGTTCAAATTAAAACAAGAAATTGATGAAAATGAAGAAATATCTGGAGTAGAAGAACAACCTAAAATCTATGTCACATTTGATAATGAAAAATTAGTTTTAGAGAAAAAAGAAATGGAAAATCCAAATCAAAACTTCTATTTAGAAGAAGCAGGAAATCATTTATTTGTAGCTAATACTGCTGAATATACAGAAGATGGAAAATATATAAAATCTACAAAAGATACTTTAGGAAGAACAACAACTTATGATATTGATACAGAAACAGGTTTAACAAAAAGTGTTACAGATTCAAAAGGGATTTCTGTAAATTATACTTATAATAGCAAAGAACAATTAACCAAAGTAGAAAAAGATAACAAATGTGTAGAATATGAATATAATGATAAAAATTTATTATCAAAAATAAAACATGGAACCAAAGAATACAATTTTACTTATGATGAATTTTTAAATACCAAAACAATTGGAATTGGAAATAATACTTTAATTACCAATAATTATGAAGCAAATAATGGAAATTTATCATCTTCTACTTATGGAAATAATGATACTATTAGTTATACTTATGATAAATTTGATAGGGTAAAAACAATTACCAAAATGAATGATGTTTATAGAATTCATTATGATAACTTAGGTAATGTAGCAAAAATAGAATCAAATAATAATACTTATCGATATCAATATGATTTATTAAAACGATTAACAAATTATCAATATGGATTCTTTAGAGCAAAATATGACTATGATAAAATGAGTAATGTAAAAGATAAATATTTTAATACTTCAGAAACAGCTCACTATATTCAATATGAATACAATAAAGATAATGCAGTAACCAAAATAATCTTTAATAATAATTGTGATAGTCATGCTATCCCAATGAGTTTATATGCATCAGGAAATGATAGTTATAATACTTATTATCAAGATGAATTAGTCTATACATATGATGAACTAGGAAGAATGACAGAAAAGAAATTAAATGATAATTATAAAACAAATTATCACTTTATTACAAAAGGAAAGAGAACATCATTTGTATTAGATAAGTTGAAAGATAACTTTAATAATTTTGAATACAAATATGATAGTTTAGATAATATAACAGACATTTATAAAAATGGAGATTTAATCAATCATTATGAATATGATAATTCTAATCAGTTAATAAAAGATGATGATTATGAAAGTGGCATTACAACTATTTATAGTTATGATAATGTAGGAAATATCATATCTAAAAAAGATTATCGATTACAAACAGAAAGATTATTACATGAAGATATTTATGAATATAATAACACTAATTGGGAAGATCAATTAACGAAATTTAATGATGAAAATATTACTTATGATGAAATAGGAAATCCATTAACCATTGGAACAAAAACATTAACATGGATAAATGGAAGACAGTTAGAAAGTATTGTAGATGGTAATAATACAATTACTTATGAGTATAACAAAGATGGCATCAGGACAAAGAAAACAGTAAATGGAAAAGAAACAAAATATTTACTAGAAAATAATAATATAATATTTGAAGAAAGTCCAAAAGGTATGATATACTATAAAAGAGATGAGAATAATCATCTAATAGGATTTAGACACAATTATAAACACTATTACTATCTTAAGAATGCACAAGAAGATATTATAGGAATTATGGATAGTGATTATAATGTAATAGCAAACTATAAATATGATGCATATGG
>JAAWNF010000027.1 GCA_022798795.1 Bacilli bacterium | reverse complement strand
AAAAATCTATGTGCGGGAGGCGGACCATGGCCAGGAGGCGGAGTAAGCAGCAGTGGACGCCGGGGAGAATCGCCCTGGTGATTTTGATCTGCGCGGCGGTAAAAATATTATTGGGACAGACAAAATTTAAAGGTGAAATCAGGATAAATGATTTGGTTTTGAATCATCAGAATTTGAAATCAATAAGAAGTATGATAGGCGTTGTTTTTGAAAATCCAGATGAAGTATTTGTAGCAGAAACGGTTATGGATGAAATTGCATTTGCTTTAGAGAATCAAAATATAAGTAAAAAAGAAATATGGAGAAAAGTAGAAGAAGTAGCAAACTATATTGGAATTAAGTCATTGTTAGAATGTGACCCGCATATATTGAGTGAAGGACAAAAAATCCTTGTCTCTTTGGCTAGTGCTCTTATTATAGAACCACAAATTATGATATTAGATGAAGCATTGTCGATGTTAGATGAACTGTCAAAAAGTAGAATTTTCAAGATACTTCAAGAATGTAATCGAAAAGGGATGACAATTTTAAATATTACACATGATTTAAATGAATGCTTATATGGAACAGAAATTGTGCTTATGCAAAATGGAACAATAGTATTGCAAGGCCTTAAAGAAGAAGTTTTAAAACAGGAAGCAAAATTAAAAAGAGCGGGACTAGAGCTTCCATTTTTGGCAGATTTAAGTATTCGGTTAATGTATTATGGAGTGTTAGACCACATGATTTTAGATATGGATGAGATGGTGAATGCAATATGGAAATAAAATATGATAGTGTTTATTATAGCTACAAAGAAAATACGCCCTTAGAAAAATTGGCATTAGAGGATATTAATTTAGAGATTAAAGAAGGAAAAATAAATGGTATTATCGGAAAATGTGGAAGTGGCAAGACAACTTTTTTAGAGTTATTAAATGCACTTTGTCTTCCAACTTTGGGAAGTATTACAATAGGCGATTATCAGATAGAAAATAAAAGTAAAATAAAAAATATTAATAGTTTAAGGGTGGAACTTGGATATGTATTTGGAAATCCAAAACGTCAGTTTTTTCTTCCAACAGTAAAAGAAGAAATTGCATTTGGAATGGAGCAGTTTTCTTATAAATTAGATAAAATTGAATCAAGGGTTTGTGATGCTTTAAAGATGGTAGGATTAGATGACTCTTATTTAGAAAAAGACCCTATGAAATTGAGCAATGGCGAAATGAGAAAAGTAGCAATTGCATCTGTTTTAGCATTTAATCCAAAAATTTTGATTTTTGATGAACCAACATTAGGGCTAGATAGTATTAGTGAAAAAAGTTTTTTAAAAATGCTTAAAATGCTTAAAAATAAATATCATAAAACAATTATTATTGTAACTCATGATGTAAATATGATACATAAAATAGCAGATTATTTATTTGTTTTTCATGATGGGAAAATGGTTTTAGAAGGAACAAAGTATGAAGTATTTGATAGCGAATTATTGGAAAAATATGAAATAACAAGACCCAAAATTATGGAGTTTTCGTATCAAGTCTTAAAACAGAAAGGAATCAAACTTGGATATCGTGATGATGTCAATGATTTGATTAAAGATATTTATCGTCATGTTTCATAATTTTATGTTAGGTAGATATTATCCAGTACGTTCTAAAGTTCATGCTATGAATCCAATTTCAAAAATATTATGTATTGTATTATTTATTGTTATGGCTTTTTTGTCTACGATTTGGCAGTTGAATGTTCTTTTATTGATACTTACTTTTTTATTTTTAATGCTAACGAATATTTCAATTATATATTATTTAAGAACTATGAAAATACTTTTTCCTCTTTATTTTGTAGTGTTCATAATTGGGATGGTATTTCAAGTATCCATTTTAGATAGTGTCTTTTTAATGATGAAAGTAACTTTAATTGTTTTTTATTTTATAATGTTAACTTTGACAACACCTATCACAGAAATCATTTATGGTTTAGAAAAATTATTGATATTTCTACGCCCATTTCAGTTAAACGTTTCTGCAATAGCACTTTCTATTACAGAAGCAATTCGATTTGTTCCAAACTTAATAGATGAGGGGAGCAGAATTTTAAAATCAGCAGCAAGTAGAGGGATTGATTATAGGCATTCTAATTTTTTTGTCAAGCTGAAAATCTTACAGTCTATGGCTAGTTGTATTTTTCAATTGACAATGAAAAAATCTGAAAATTTAAAGTTTGCAATGAGATTGAGATTGTATCAATGTGGCAATCGAACCAATTTTAGAATGAATCATTGGAAGATATTTGATAGTTATATGGTGATGCTTTATTTGTTAATATTAATTATGATTGTGAAAAAGGAGATTATGGGATGAGATATTTAATGACATTTTCCTATGATGGTTCTAAGTATCAGGGATATCAAAAGCAACCAAATGTTAGAACAATACAGGAAGAGATAGAAAAAGCTTTATTTAAAATTGCAGGTAATAGAACCATTTCGATTCATGCTTCAGGAAGAACCGATTCTGGAGTTCATGCGCTAAATCAAAAAGCGCATTTTGATTTAGAAAATAAAATAGAAATAGAGCGATTAAAACATTCGATTAATTCATTGATTCCAAAAGATATTTTTGTGAAAAAAATAGAAGAAGTTTGCTCAGATTTTCATGCCCGTTTTGATGTAATACATAAAGAATATATTTATAAAGTAAATATGGGAGAATATAATCCAATAGAAAAAGATTATGTTTATCAATGCTGTGAAAAATTAGATGTGGCTGAAATGGATAGAGCACTTAAATATTTAGAAGGGACACATGACTTTAAGTCTTTCACTAAAAATGATTTAAAAGAAAATTATGTAAGAACTATTTTGAGAACAAATTTATTGATAAATAAAAAAAACCATAATATGATTACATTTGTATTTGTTGGAACTGGTTTTATGAGATATCAAGTTCGTAATATGGTTGGTACTTTGATTGAGATAGGAAAAGGAAAGAAAAAAAGTGTTGACATTATAGATATTTTAAATGCTAAAGATAGAAGCAAAGCAGGTGTAATAGCGCCTTCTTCTGGATTATATTTAAAGAATGTGAATTATAATGAATAAAAAAGCATGAAATTGTTTAAAAAACATATATTTTAATTGACAAAAAAGAGTTTCTTTAGTAAAATGTTAACTGGTACATTTTAAATCTTTTCCAAGTGGGTCTTGGGACAACCCATTAGGTATTGAAAAATATAAGGAAGGGAAAATTAATTATGATGAAAAATTCATACATGCAAAAAAAAGAAGATATTGTTCGTAACTGGTATGTAATTGATGCAGAAGGACAAAACCTTGGTAGAGTTGCTACAAAAGTTGCACATGTTCTTCGTGGAAAACACAAAGCTACTTACACTCCACATGTTGATTGTGGTGACTTTGTAATTGTAGTAAATGCATCTAAAGTGAATTTAACTGGTAATAAGTTAGATGCAAAGATGTATTATAATCACAGTGGGTATACTGGAGGTTTGAGAGAAAGAACAGCTCGTGAAATGAAAGAAAAATATCCAGTAGAAATGGTAGAGAGAGCTGTGAAAGGAATGCTTCCAAAAGGAAGATTAGGTCGTCAAATGTATAAAAAATTATTTGTATATGAAGGAGAAACTCATCCACATATGGCACAAAAGCCAAATGAGATGAAGTTGAACTAAGGAGGGTTTAAATGGCAAAGGTTTATACAGGAACTGGAAGAAGAAAATCATCTATTGCACAAGTTAAGATGGTTCCAGGTAAAGGAAAAATAACTGTAAATGGAAGAGATGTAAGAGAATTTTTTCCATATGAAACTAATGTTATGGATTTAAAACAGCCATTAGTTGCAACGAATAATGAAAATACATTTGATATTGAAGTAAAAGTTAATGGTGGAGGTTTCACTGGAGCAACAGGAGCTATTCGCTTAGGAATTGCAAGAGCATTATTAGAATATGATGCTCCAAATGAAGTTGGAGAGAATAGTTATAGAAAAATCTTAAAAAGAGCTGGATTTATTACAAGAGATCCAAGAGCAAAAGAAAGAAAGAAACCTGGTTTAAAAGCAGCACGTCGTGCACCACAATTCTCAAAACGTTAAGAATTACAAGTTCGATATTTATCGAGCTTTTTTTCAATTTAGGCATTATTAATAAAATGACTTGAAAATGAGAAAGAAAAATTTTGAAATTGTGTTTCATGTTTTATTAAAATTAAAAGAAAAATGAAATCATATTTTGGATATGATAGAATAAAAAAAGTGGTGATAGTGATGTCAAAAATCTCGAAAAATATTAAAATGCTTGATATTTTATCAACAGGAAAAAAATATACTTGTAAAGAATTGTCAGAGAAACTAGAAGTTAGTCCAAGAATGGTAAGAACATATAAAGATGAATTGGAAAAAGAGGGATTTTATATTGATACTATTTTTGGAAAAGATGGTGGATATCAGTTGCGTTCAAAATTAGAGCTTCCTTCAATTTTATTTTGTGATGCTGATGTTGAAAAAATCAAATTAGTCATGAGAGATATCAAAGAAAAAAAGGACTTGGAAATATTGGAACAAATAAAAGAAAAAATAATAAATTATTGTAGACTTGTAGAGCACAAAGAAATTGATGACATAAGAAAAGAAAAATTAAAAGCAATTGAAAAAGCAATTCAAAATCAAAATAGTATCCAAATTGAATATCATAGCAAAGGTCAAAAAAAACAAAGAATTATATATCCAAAACAAATCTATATGTATGAAAACATGATTATGATTGTGGTACAATATTCAGAAGACAAGACAGATATACGACATTTAAACTTAAATCGAATTGATAAAATTTTGTAATTCGCACAATTATTTCCTCTTTCAATATTTATAATGAAATAGGAGGTAATTATTTATGATACAATTTGACCATATTGCTGTTACAGTAGATAACTTGGAATCCTCTATTCAGTTTTATGAAAAATTAGGATATCAATTGCAACATCGATTTAGTGACCAGGAATATCGTTGGGCAACTTTAAAATTGGGGACTAATAGTTTGGAAATATTTGAACCTGTATTAAAAGAATCACCAAAAATAGAACATCTTGCTTATTCTTTTACAGAGGACCAGGAAGCCTTTGAATTGGCTAAAAAACTAGGTACTATAGTGGATGAAACAAACTTATTTTATGGTGATTTAAATCGAAAAAGTTTTTTCTTAGAACAAGACGAAGGAATAGCAATACAGTTTATTAAAAAAATCTAACTTATTTAGAATTTTTTACTTGATTTTATTAAAAAGTATCTACAATAGGAAAATAGTATATTGAATTTAAAGCTCTATTGGGGCTTTTTTCATGTTATAATAGTATTCGAGTGTGATAACTATGTTTATAAAAAGAATTGAATTTGAAAAAGATAACATTATGAATCAAGATGAATATCCATATAATATTCCTTGTTTAAAAAGATTCAAAATATTAGAGTTTCATAATCCTGTTACTTTTTTAATTGGAGAAAATGGAAGTGGCAAGAGTACTTTGATAGAGGCAATGGCTATTTCATTGGGGATGAATGGAGAAGGTGGAACTAATAATTTTAACTTTAGTACTAAAAATACCATATCTTCTTTACATCAATATATAAAAGTTGTTAAAACTTCTAAATTGCCCCAAACAAAATTTTTTTTAAGAGCAGAAAGTTTTTATAACTTTGCAACTCAGTTAGATGAAATAGAAAAAGATAGTGGAGGAATTTTTACTTGTTATGGTGGAAAATCATTGCATGAGCAATCTCATGGGGAAAGTTTTATGGCTGTCTTGAAAAATCGTTTTGGAAAAAATGGTCTCTACATTTTAGATGAACCTGAAGCTGCTTTATCACCAACTAGACAAATGAGCTTGCTAATTTTGATAAAGCAATTAGTCGATGAAGGTTCTCAATTTATTATAGCAACTCATTCTCCTATTTTGCTTTCTTATCCAGGTTCAGAGATATATGATTTAGAGCATTCCTTTTCATCTCTCAAATATGAAGAGACAGAATATTATCAACTGTATAAATTATTTATCAATGAGAAAGAACGAATATTGAATGAATTATTAGATGGAGAAGAATTATGAAGGAAAAAATTACTCATCCTTTTGAACCTGTTTTTGATGAAAATTCAAGGGTATTAATTTTAGGGAGTATTCCATCACCCAAGTCAAGAGAGCAAGGTTTTTATTATGGTCATCCCCAAAACCGTTTTTGGAAAGTACTAGCAAAATTATTTCATGAACATTTCCCAAATTCAATAGAAGAAAAGAAATATTTTGTTTTAAAACATCATATTGCGCTTTGGGATGTTGTAAAAAGCTGTGAGATAAAAGGTGCCAGTGATAGTTCAATTTCAAAAGTAGAAGTGAATGATATTCAGGGTTTAATAGAAAAGACAAAGATTCAATATATCATAACGACAGGGAAAAAAGCAGATTTTTTATATCATAAATATGTATTGCCAATTACAAATATTGAGTCTATTTGTTTGCCCTCTACAAGTCCCGCAAATTGTGCAATGAAAGAAGAAATTTTATTAAAAAATTATCAAATTTTGGAAGAACTTATAAAATAATGGAAAATTATAGAAATTTTCTTTTTTTTCGTTACAAAAGTAAAATAATACGCTATAATGAAATAAAGAATGGAGATGATAAAAATGTTGGCGTTAATAACAGGTGCGAGTTCTGGATTAGGAGCGGATATGGCAAGAGTATTAGCTAGAAGAGGGTATAATCTAATTTTAGTAGCTAGGAGAAAAGAAAAACTAGAAAAATTAAAGAAAGAATTAGAGCATCCAAAAAAGGGTTTTGGAATCGAGGCAGAAATCATTTCCATGGATTTAGCTAGTACTTTTAATTGTATGAAACTATATAATAAAGTGAAAAAACAGGATATTGATATTGTTATAAACAATGCTGGATTTGGATTATTTGGAGAATTTACAAGTACTAAATTGGAAAAAGAATTAGACATGATTGATTTAAATATTAAGTCAGTACAAGCATTGACGAAACAATTTTTAAAAGATTTTAAGGAAAAGGACAAAGGCTATATTTTAAATGTCGCAAGTTCTGCAGGGTTTATGTCAGGCCCTTATATGGCGACTTATTATGCAACAAAGGCGTATGTGCTTCATTTTACGGAAGCTTTAAATGAAGAGCTTAGAAGAGCAGGAAGTAAGGTTTATATTGGCGCTCTTTGTCCAGGTCCAGTTGATACCAATTTTAATAAAGTAGCGGGAGTAAAATTTGCGATAGATGGGTTGGAAAGTTACGAAGTAGCAGAATATGCGATTGAAAAAATGTTAAAACGAAAATTAATTATTATTCCAGGCTTTAAGATGAAATGTGCTATAATAGGAACTCGTTTTCTTTCTCGGAAAAGAGTGACTCATATTGCAGGAAACTTTCAAAAGAAAAAAGAGGGAAGAAATGGTTAAGTATATTGATAAAAGTCATACTTATATCGAAAGTAGTGTTATGATAGAGGAGGGAACAATAATTTATCCTAATGTTATGCTAGAAGGAAAAACTAAAATTGGGAAAAATTGTACCATCCATATGGGATGTTATTTAAAAAATGTAGAAGTAGGAGATAATACCATAATTTATCATTCTCATATTGAAGAAAGTAAGATTGGAAATTTTTGTAGTATAGGTCCTTATACTCATATTCGACCTCATTGCAGGATTGGAGATAATATTAAAATTGGGTCTTTTGTAGAGCTAAAAAATAGCAAGATAGATATGAAAACAAAAATTCCTCATTTATCTTATATTGGTGATGCTATAATAGGAAAAAATGTAACAATTGGTTGTGGAGCAATTACTGCTAACTATGATGGGCAAGAGAAACATCAAACTGAGATTAAGGATGGGGCTTTCATAGGATGTAATAGCAATTTAGTTGCTCCTGTTAAAGTGGAAAAAAATGCTTTTATTGGAGCAGGTTCTACAATTACAAGTGATGTACCTAATGATACTTTAGCGATTGCCAGAGTAAAGACTGTAATGAAAAAATATAAAGAAGAGTGCTAAAACTCTTTTTTTCTTGTATAATAGTGAAAAAGCAACCAAAAATTACTGTGAAAACAACTCAAATTTGGTAGAACGCAACCGAAGTTCCATAGTAAAATGAAAACAAGAGGTGAAAAAATGAGTTTTAATGAAAAACTTCAAAAGTTAAGAAAAGCAAATAATTTATCACAAGAAGGTTTAGCAGATTTATTGGATGTTACAAGACAGTCTGTATCGAAATGGGAATCTGGGACTACTTATCCTGAGATGGATAAATTACTAGCTATATGTAAGATATTTAAATGTAGTTTGGATGATTTAACGAATGATGAAATTACTGAAATCAAAATTTGTGAAAAAAAGAAAAGCAATATTTATACATTTATTGATAGTATTTTAGAATTTGTAAATGAAACCAATGATTTACGAAAATCAATGACAAGAAAAGAATTGGCGACTTGTATTGCCGTGATGGGAATTGTAGCATTAATTTTATTATTGTTTCGACTTTTATTTAATGATATAGAGAAATTTTTTTATTTAACGGTTCATTCTACACAAAATGATTTATTTCAAATAGGCAGTAATATTATTCGATTCGTGATTAATTGTTGCTATTGGAGTCTCTTTTTAGTAATTTTTATTTATGTATTTCGAATTGTTTATTTAGACAATCCGAAATATAAAGGAAAAAAGCTTGTAGAAAAAGAATCTATAGAAAAAACAGAAGTTATTGTAGAAAAAATAGAAATTGTAAAAGAAGAGAAGAAAAGAATGAATAATATTGATATATTATTTCGTTTTCTAGAAAAGATAGTTATGTTTTTTGTAAAAGTGTTTATTTGTTTTATTATTTTATCAACTGTATTTATTTTATTTTTTCTTTGCGCAGGATTATTTATCTATTTATTTTACTTATTTAAAGGAGTTTTCTATATTAGTATATTGATTGGAATTCCTTTTGCTATTCTTTTGGTTTTAACAATATTAGAGGTATTAATTAATTTTATAATAGGAGGAAAGACAAATGAAAAAAGACTTATGATAACATTTCTTGTTTCTATTGTAGGATTGGGGGCATCCTTTGGAATCTTATTATTAGATATGAGTACTCTTACGTTTGTAAATGAAGTTCCAAAGCAAGTTTCTATGGATACAATATCAGAAACTTATGAAATGAAAAATGATATGTATTTTCTATTTTGGTCAGAAGCTGAATATATTGTTGATAATACACTAGGAAACAAATTAAAAGTTGAAGTAGATTATTATAAAGATTATACAGAAGTTCTTCTTCCGACTGAAATAAATAGTACTTTTGTTTATTATGAAAAGCCTTATTTATTAATAAATTCACATTTACTTTCGGTAATGATTGAAGATTTAAAACATAAAAAAATTTATAATTATGGAATGTTAAATGAGATTAATATTAGAATTTATGCAACCGAACAAAATATTCAAATTTTAAAAGAAAATTCTCAGAAAAAAGAGGATGAATATATGCATGAAAGAGAAGAAGATGAGAAATATTGTTCTAGAGAATTACGAGATTACGAAGGTCAAATTTCTCAGTTAGAGCAGGAAAAAGAGGAACTACAAAATAAAAATATGGAATTAGAAAATGAAAAGGAAACATTACAATCGTCTAATATGGAATATCAAAGTAAAATAGAAGATTATAAGAGAAGGTTACAAGAAATCATCGAAGAGTAGAGATACTCTTTTTTCTTTGCTCTTTTCCGTCTTTATGATAAAATAGCATATGGTGATATCTATGAGAGGTACAAATCTATGCTTGTCTTTTAATATGGAAAAAATATATGAAAATGCGAATTTTCAGATTGGTGAAAATGATAAAGTTGGAGTAATTGGAGTAAATGGAGCTGGGAAAACCACTTTATTTAAAGTGATATTAAAAAAGCAAGAGTTGGATAGTGGGAATATTATTGTTTCTAAAAAAAAGCGAATTGGATACTTGCCACAAGAAATTATATTAGAAGATAAAAACATTACTGTTTTTGATTATTTGATGAGTGCTCGTCCAATTGGAAAGTTAAATAAGGAATTGGAACAACTTTATATAGAAGTAGCGAATGCGAATGAGCAAGACCAAAGAAAGCTACTTCGAAGAATTGGAGAAGTTCAAGAATTATTAGAGTATTATGACTGTTATCAGTGTGAAAATATTTTATTTGAACTGATTGACCACATGAATATTGATAGCTATTTACTAGATATGAAATTAATGGATTTATCTGGTGGACAAAAATCAAAGATTGCTTTTGCGCATCTTCTTTATTCGAATCCTGAAATAATGCTTTTGGATGAACCGACAAATCATTTAGATGTGGATACTAGAGATTTTGTAATTCATTATTTAAAGAGTTATCATGGTATGGTGTTAACGATTTCTCATGATGTGGATTTTTTAGATGCAATTACAGATAAAATTATGTATATTGATAAGATGCAACATAATATTATTACTTATGATGGAAATTATACAACTTTTATGAAAAAATTAGAAAAAGAAAAAGAGGCTAAAGAACGGCTTATTTTAAAGCAGGAGAAGGAGGAGGCAGCACTTCGAGAATTTATTTTGCAATACTCTAATTCTTCTGGTAAAAGAAAGCGAATTGCTCAGAGTAGAGAAAAATTATTAGCGAAAAAAATAAGTGAAAAAGTAGAACGTGATGAGATAAGAAAAAAAGTGCGGATTCGAATTAAACCTCTTCGGGAAGGGTCTAAAATACCAGTGAAAGTGAATAATATTTCGTTTCATTATCCTGATAATTCCGATTTATATCAAAATCTTTCTTTTCTGATTAATAATAAAGAACGATTTTTGGTTGTTGGAGAAAATGGAGTAGGAAAATCGACGTTGTTAAAATTGTTGGTAGGAGAATTAAAACCACAAGAAGGAAACATTTGGTTTGGAAGTAAAACAGATATTGCTTATTATGCTCAGGAACAAGAGTTATTAGATATGAATAAAACAGTTTTAGAGAATATAGATAAAAGTGGCTATAGTGAAAAAGAGCTTAGAACTCTTTTGGGTAGTTTTTTATTTTATGGAGATGATGTGTTTAAGAAGACGGGAATTTTATCGCCTGGTGAAAGAGCACGTATTGCTTTATGTAAAGTGATGTTGCAAAATGGAAATTTACTTTTGCTAGATGAACCAACAAATCATTTGGACCCAGAAACTCAAAAAATTATAGGTGAGAATTTCAAAGATTATGAAGGTTCTATTATTTTGGTGAGTCACAATCCATCATTTGTTGAAAGCATAGGGATTGATAGAATGTTGGTTTTACCAAGTGGAAAAATAATGAATTATAGTAAGGAAACTTTGGAATATTATTATCATTTGAATCAAAAGAACTAATAATGAGCATTTTCTATTAATGTAGTAATCAAATTTTGATAAGTAAATTTTTTGTTTGTCAATAATTTTGGATACATACTAATGGTTGTAAATCCTGGAATGGTATTGATTTCATTAATGTAAATTTCTTGTGTCTCAGGAAGATAAAAGAAGTCAATCCGAGATAATCCTTGGATTTCAAGATTTTTACAAACTGATTTTGCAATCTCTTTTATTTTTAAATTGATTTCTTTTGGAATGTTGGTTGCAAAGTCAGCTTTGCTAGAATTATCTATGTATTTTGCTTCATAGTCATAAAATGTATGAAGAGAACTGATTTCACCGATTGGAGAAATAATGAAGCCTTTTTTGTCTTCTAAGACAGCGCATTCTAATTCTCTCATTTTTAAGAATGGTTCTAATATGATTTTGGAATCATATTTTTCTGCGATTTTAAGACCTTTTTTTAGTTCTTTTCGGTTGTTTGCTACAGTGATTCCAATAGAAGAGCCTCCATTACATGGTTTAACAATAAGTGGATAAGGAATGCTATTTTCAATTTCTTTGAAAGACCTTTTTTTATCATATAGTAAGAATGGAACTACTGGTATATGAAAATGAGATAATAAAATTTTAAAATAATGTTTATCCATTCCAATACTACTAATTTTAGAATTGCATCCAATATATGGAATATGGAAAAGTTCTAATAAGGCTTGTATTTTTCCATCTTCTCCGTTTGTTCCATGAAGAATAGGGAAGACAACGTCAAATTGTTTTATGAAAGGAATAATAGATTCAATCTTTTGTTTTTTATGTTTTTGCCATTCTAGGATGTTTTCTGTCGTATCCTGATATAGATACCATTCATTTTTTAATGAGATTCCGACTGAACATATTTTATATTTTGTATAATCAATATGTTCTAAAATTGATTTTGCAGATTTGCAAGAGACGAAATGCTCACTAGAATTTCCACCAAATAGTAATAATATTTTTTTCATTTTACACCTCTAAATTATTATATGTGCCTATTTTATTTTGGTTCTAATTGTAAAATGATTTGCATAGATTATAGTAAATTGCTTGTTTATTTAAGGAATTTGTGTTATATTATGATTGGTTAATAATTATTTCTGTCACTTTCCAAAAAGATTTTGAGAGGTCCTAAATAAGTATTAAATCAAATCGAAAAGGAGGGTGTACTATGGAAAAGCAAGATAAGATTATTGTTTGTCAAGATTGTGGTGAAGAATTTACTTTCACTGTAAGAGACCAAGAATTTTATGAAGAAAAAGGTTTTACAAATGAACCTAAAAGATGTAAAAATTGTCGTGATAAAAGAAAAGATTCAAAAAGAAATTTTAATTCTAATGACAATAGAGCATAACTTACCAATTGGTAAGTTTTTTCATAAAATTGTAAGTTTGTTATGAGAGAATATCAACTTTTCCACAGGTTTCCGTTTTATGATACAAATGTTATCCACAGGAAATTTGTTTTTGAATGATATATGTTTTTAATTTTTTAACAATTCTGTGGATTTTCACTATTTTAAATTTTTTTATTCACATAATATAAAAAGAGTCTATAGAATTTTCTATAAACTTTTTCATTATTTTCCAGCTTTTTCTTTTTGTTCTAAATAATAATTTCTTAATTCTTTAAAGCGTTGGTAGTGAACAATTTCTCTTTCGCGTAAGAATGCTAAAGGTGCTAAAACATCTGGGTCATTTGTTAAGTCCATTAAATGTTCATAGGTAGCTCTAGCACGTTGCTCTGCTCCCATGTTACTTTCTATGTTTGCAATATAGTCTCCAGCAAGTTTTATATATGTCATAGAAAATGGATTTCCAAAACTATCTGATGGGAATAAATCAGTTCCAAACTGTGCATATTGTTCTCCCATACCAGCAGCTTTTAATTCTTCTGGGGTAACTCCATCCATAAGTTGGTAGAGCATTGTTGAAATGATTTCAACATGAGCAAGCTCTTCTGTACCGATATCTGTAAGTAAGGCTTTGCCCCTATCATCAGGCATGGTATAACGTTGATCTAAATATTGCCAAGCAGCCGCGAGTTCCCCAGCAGGACCACCATATTGTGTTAGAATATATTTTGCGAGTTTTGGGTCTCGTTTTTTAATGTTTACTGGATATTGTAATTTTTTTACATATTTCCACATATCTGTTTTCCTCCTTATTTATTTTCCCATGGCCATGGAGAGTTGTTCCAAGCCCAAGGGAAAGTCAAAATAGCATCACTATCGACAGTGATTGGACCAAATTGTTTTTCATATTGGTCTAAAGCATTTTTGTATTCCATACGATATTGGTTATATAGTTCTATCATAGCTCTATCATTCGGATGAGTGTCTAGGTATAGATTGATATCGTGGGCACCAAAACAGTAAGCATCAACATAAGTTAAAAGTTCTGCTTGTTCATTCATAGGTTCTATTTCAAATGGTCTTAAAATTTTATATTGATTATATAGGTCTGGATACATATTACCTCTGATAAATCCAGCATATGCTCCATATAAATCAGAAGGATTTACTTGTTGTATATAGTTACATTTGTTAAAGTTGTTATTATTAGTTCCAGCTACGGTGTTTTTCATAGCTGTCATATTTCTATTTTCTTGATACTGATTTTCATTGTATGAATTCATTTTTTCACCTCTCACTTTCATTTTATGATATTTGGGCAGTTTGTAATGGGTATTTATCCATATTTTTAGGAAATTCCATTCATTTGTTAGAAAAGGTATTGTCAAAATGTGAAATCCTTGATAAAATAGTATCCGTAAGTCAGATGACTTATAAATGGCAAGTATGGTGAAGGGGTTAACACGGTGGATTGTGGTTCCATTATGCTAGGGTTCGAATCCCTATACTTGCCCCATATTGAAATTTACGCACACCTTTGTGCTTAAACTTTAGTAAAAGTTCGTAATACTTGATATTATGGACTTTTTTCTTTGCAAAGGTGGTGAGTATATAATGAGAATAGCGTCCATAGAGATTTTAGAATTTCCTTTGTGTATAAAAAATAAGATATTAAGAATTAAAGATATTACCAAACTAAATATAGAATATATTGCAGGAAAGAATATCGTTTTTAATCACTCTAATTTAGGATTAAACGAACCACATAAGATTATCATTAGTAATAATACTCAAAAAATAGTTTTACTTTGTTATGATGGTGATACAAATTTATACGATGAAGAATTATCTAGGACTATTACTATAGCTGAGTTAACTAATATAATTGAATGCTTATTAAAAGAAAATTAAAAAAATTTTTAAATTTGCTTTTTCCTTTATTTATAAGGGTTAAACAGCTTTTTTAACTATAATTTTCAAAATCGTTCCGTTGCATGTCCTAAAAAAATGTGGTATTATGATAATATACGAAAATTCTAGATAATCGTATATTTGAATTATTTTGAAGTTCTTAACACAAGGGAAATTCTTCCTTGTTTTTTTGTCGTTAAAAATTATATGAAAGGAGAAAAAATATGAATGACAAAAAATATGTAGTAGGACTTTACCCTAGAGTTTCAACAGAAGACCAATTTAGGAATGGTCATAGTTTAGATGAACAAAAAGAAAGAATGTTGAAATTATGTGATTACAAGAATTATGAAGTGTATAAGGTGTATGAAGATGCAGGAATAAGTGCTAAAAATATGAATCGACCTGCTTTTCAAGAAATGATTCAAGATATTAAAGATGGAAAGATAAACAAAATAATTGTTTATAAATTAGATAGACTTACTCGTTCTATCAAAGATTTAGAGGAGATATGTACATTTCTAGAAGAAAATAATTGTAGTTTAGAAAGTATGTGTGAAGATATTAATACTTCGACTGCTAATGGTAAGTTTTTTATTAGAATGCTTACTATTCTTGCTCAATTAGAAATAGAAAGAACAAGTGAAAGAACTAAATTTGGTATGGTCGGTGCTGTGAAGAAAGGTCATTTTGTAGGACGTCCACCTATTGGATATGATAAAGTAGATAAAAAGTTAGTTATCAATGATATTGAAAGTGAAGTTATTAGAAGAATATTTGATTTATATGTAAAAGGAGTTGCAGCTAATGCTATTACTAAATTATTAAATGAAGAAAGAGCATTAAATAGAAAATGGATACCCACTTTAGTTGATAGAATACTATCTAACGAAATTTATATTGGTAATTATGTTCATAGAAAAACGGTTAGTGATGAAGATTCACAAAAGTTTGTTGGAGTTGCTCCAGCAATTATTGAAGAAGAAGTATTTAATATTGCCCAAATACAAAAACAAAAGAATCTTAAAAACTACAAAAGAAAGCAAACTTATATTTTTATGCAAAGTATCAAATGTCCTAAGTGTGGTACTATCATGGGTGGTTGTTCTAGTAAAAGTCATACAGGAGAAAAACATTGTTATTATCAATGTGCTAATTGTAAAAAGAGAGTTAGTGAAAAGAAAATTGAAAAACAAATGATTAATTTTTTAGATGATATGCTAGATTTCTTCTTATTAATTGATAATACTTATAAACCCTATTTATATCGAGATACTGAAAAAGAATTAAAGAAATGTAATAAAATAATTGATGAATTAAATACAAAGGAAAAAAGAATTAAGAGTGCCTTTGTAGATGGTATTGTTGAAGAAATAGAATTAAAAGATGAATTAGATTTTATTAAAAATCAAAAGAAAATAACAGAAGAAAAAATTAAAGATTTAACCATAAAAGAAAGTACAGAAGATCATAAAAATGAAATGAGATTAATATATAATTTAAAACAATTAGAACAAATAAAAAATAAATCATATTATGTTAGAAAGAATCATTTATGGGATAAATTATCTAAAGAACAAAAACAAGAATTAGTATTTAAATACATTGATAATATTAGTATTGAAGTCGATAAAAAGAAAAATGTATCTATTAAAAAAGTAAATATAAATAATAAAGAAATTGAAAATATTGGATATATGTTTAGAGAAAATTGTTTTGATATTTTAATTAATTCTAGTGATAAAAATATAATATTATCTAATTATCAATCAAACGAGGATATGGAAAAATATATAAAATCATTAAGTGAATTTTATAAAATAGGCCAAAGTAATTTAAATATTAAATCTCTTAATATAGAAGAATTAAATAAAGATAATAATTTATTACAGATAATTCCTAATAAAAAAGATAATAGATTTGATAAAGAAACTCTAACATTATTATCAATAAATGCTTAAAATATGGTAAAATTATATTGTTAAGTCGTTTATTATATAAATTGTGAAAGGAGCAAATTTTATGTTAGAAAAAAGTAATACTCAAATGATTAAAGAGATTAAAGATGTAATTATTAGTAGTAGAAATAAAATAGCTTATGAAGTGAATAATACAATGCTATTAGCGTATTGGAATGTTGGTAGAATTATTGTGGAAAATGAACAAAACGGGAATATAAAAGCTGAATATGGTAAACAAGTTTTAAAAGAACTTTCACAAGAATTAAAAAAGGTTTTAGGTTCAGGTTTTTCAGTATCAAATCTTCAATATATGCGTAGATTTTATCTTAAATATCCAAAACAACAGACACTGTCTGTTAAATTAAGTTGGTCACATTATTGTGAGTTGTTAAGTATTGAAAATGATGATGAAAGATGTTTTTATGAAAAGGAATGTGTTAATTCAAATTGGAGTGTTAGAGAATTAAAAAGGCAATTAGAAACCTCATTATTTGAAAGATTATTGTTATCAGAAGGAAAAGATAATAAGAAAAAAGTTTATGAACTAGCAAAAGTTGGACAAACGTTAAGTACTCCAGAAGATATATTAAAAGAACCGTATGTTTTTGAATTTTTAGATATTAAAGAAACTAAGCCAATTCTTGAAAAAGATTTAGAAAGAAAATTAGTAAAACACATGGAAGAATTTTTATTAGAATTGGGTAAAGGTTTTATGTTTGTTGGAACACAGCAAAGAATAACACTTGGAAATACTCATTATTATGTAGATATGGTTTTTTATAATAAGATTTTAAAATGTTATGTTTTAATTGATTTAAAAATAGGACAAATGAAACCAGAATATGCTGGTCAAATGAATATGTATTTAAATTATTATAACGAGGAAATTAATGATGAATTTGATAACAAACCAATAGGTATTATACTTTGTAAAAGTAAAAAGGAAGTGGCAATGGAATATGCTTTAGGTGGATTATCTAACAATGTATTTGCATCAACTTATACTTATTATATACCTAAGAAAGATGAATTAATTAGTGAAGTCGAAAAGGCTTTAAAAGAAGACAATTAAGGAGGAAAAACAATGAGAAATATAATAATTACTGGTGGAGATGATGGTTTAGGTAAAGCAATTGCTAAACTGTTAAGTGAGAAAAATAATATAATAACTATTTCTAAAACAAAAGAAAATGCAATGAGGATATCAAAAGAAATACTAAGCGCTGAATGTTATGCTTGTGATATTACAAAGCCTGATGAAGTTGATAAAACTATCAAAACAATTATTGAAAATCAGGGTGATATAGATATATTAATTAATAATGCGGGAGTTTGGTTAGCAGGAGATTTAACCGAAAATTCTTATGAACAAATTAGTAATTGTATAGATGTTAATACTAAAGGACCTATTTATATGACTAAAGCAATTCTTCCAAATATGTATGAGCAAGGAAAAGGATTAATAATAAATGTTTGTTCACAAGCAAGCTTTGATAGTGATGATTTTTCTACAGTATATAATGCTTCAAAATGGGCAATGAGAGGTTTTAATCGTTCAATACAAAAAGATGTTAGTAAAAAAGGAATTAAAGTGACTGGGTTCTATCCTGGATTTATGCAGACTAATATTTTTAAAAAAGCAGGTAATGATTACGATACATCTACAGGTTTAGAAGTGGAAAAAGTTGCTAGAGTAATCGAATTTATAATTGATTGTGATGAAGATGTCATTATTCCGGAGTTTGGAATAAAAGACATTGAAAATTATTAATAGTAAAACTAAAATGGGAGGAAATAATATGATAGAAATTAGTAATCTAAAACAAGAAAAAGATTTAGAAATAATTGCGGAAAAATATTCTAACTATTACAATAATTCAGTTTTAGAAGAAAAATGGTCAAAAGAATCTGCAATACAATTATTTAAATATTTTCATAATCAAGCACCAGATTTATTCTTTATAGCGTATGATAAAGAAACTCCAGTTGGCGTAATTATGACTTGTTTAAAGCCCTAGTGGGATGGTATGCATTTAGAAGATGGTGAAGTTTTTGTCTATAAAGAATATCAACAAAAAGGAATAGCTAAAATGCTATTTAAAAAATTATTTGAATATGCTATTGAAAAATATGATGCTACTACATTAGAAGCTCATACTTATGAAGATGAAAATGGATTCCCATATTGTTGGTATAAGAGATTAGGATTTGAGACTATTGACGATTGGAAAATTATTAGTGGTGATATAAAAAAGATAGTAAATAAATTATAATTTAAATGAAAGGAAATATAAAAAATGAATGAAAC
>JAAWNF010000026.1 GCA_022798795.1 Bacilli bacterium | reverse complement strand
CATTAGATTACAGGACGCCAGTTCAATATCGTCTACAGTTGTCCTTATAAAAATTGTCTAAAAAAGTGTTGACAATCCATATACTATATACTGACATTTTCAAAAAACGATACAACATGACATTATCACAAAATGATAACAATTATGAAAAATCATTTACATTTTTTAAAAAAGTGATATAATAGTTAATTACGAAAGGGAGGTTTTTAATTATGTCTAATGATTTGTTAAGTAATATGAAAAATGAGAGAGAAGCTTTAGTATCTAAATTAAGTGAATTAGATAAAAAGCAAAAATTCTATGAAAAATGCCAAGTATTTAATTTCGATGGTTCAGTTGGCGAAGCAATTATGAGTTTAATCAACAAAGTAGAGGATGACAAATTTATTTTCTTTAAATTTTCTTTAAAAGAAGAGGATAAATATGAAACAAGATATCGTTCTCCATATGAGGGAATGTATGGCGTTAGTGGAGCCGAGTTAAGAGCAAGTGCAGTACCATATGAAGAATTTGTTGAAGGTGCTAGTATTGAAATGCCTGTAATAATGGATAAGGACGCTTGTGATATTTTCTGCACTTTAACATTCTCAAAATGTAAGGATTTAAAAGAAAGTTTAGCAAAATATTTAGTTGGTAGAAGACATATTGCTATAAATCAAAATTGTAATATTTCAGCAAATGATTTTGTTTCGGATTTTACTTATGTAATTGAATTTTTAAATATGTTAAGTAATTGGCGATTTGAAAACAATACCTTAGATATTCCAGTGGAAACTTTAAGCGAATTATCACAACAATTTATAGGCTCTGATGGTAGTAAATTACAAAAATCAAAAAAATAAATCAATTTAATTGGCGAGCACTTCGCCTTTTTTTATCGCTTTATTTATAAGCATACAAATATTATGTTTATCGGTATAAAAAAAGAAGATTTATTGTTCATCTTCTAAATCTTTAAATAATTCAGTTATATGTATATCAAGAACTTTGGCTATGTGGTTTACACTAGGTATTGAGATAGTTTGATATGTTTTACTTTCTAGTTTGCCGATAAAACTTAAATCATAATCACATTCATCAGCCAATTTTTCTTGTGTCCACCCTTTAAGTTCTCTTTGCTTTTTTATATTTTGACCTATAATATAAAAAATATAATTTTCATCATTTTTATTATTTTTGCTCAATTAACATCACCTATAATGATTATCTCAATAAAAGTCAAATATCCTCATAGACCATTCGTCTATAAGGCGATATAATTAGTACATATGAGAGTGTGATTATTATGTATGGTGGTTTTGAGTTTGCCGAATGGCTTTATGACAAACATTCAAAAATAGCGAATATAATAGGTATAGTAAGTTACTCAGTGTAAAGAGTTATGGGGATTTTTTAATGAAAAAAGTAAAATCCTTTTTTTGTAGTTTAATAAAAGTATTGTCCAATAGAGGGAGTAAATAATTTATTTTGATATATGGGGATAAAAGTTTTATAATGGTAAAAAATATCAAAATTTAAATGTTCAACAGTAATATGTTTTATTTCAGAAGAATTAAAGTTAGTAAGAAACAATTTCTTTATATTTTGTTTATTAATAAAAGCAAGACGTAACCTGATAATTTTTCGAAGCATTTTATAAGAATAACCTTTAGGTCTTGAAGATGTAAGTGCAGCAATATTATGAGAAATCTGAGATTCCATAGGGCAGCTCATTTTGTATTGATAGAGCCTTCTAATATCATTCCAGTTAGAAATAATATAATCATATTTTTTATTGATAATATCTTCTCGCTTAAGATTATTTTCTTTAATAAATGAAACTAATTGATTAAAAGCTTTTTTATTATCAGTTAAAATATAATTTAATAAATATTTTTCATAATTGGAATTCATAGCCAAATGATGAAGAGCTTGCTTAAAATGAAATTTATCTAGACAATAATAAACTTGTGTAGTAGATTCAAATTTATAATATTGTGGAAGAGCTTTAATCCACTTAGCTCCGTCCCCCATAACAAAAATCCTTTTAATTTTAGAGGTATCATAAACAGTAAAAATATAATCAAGGGATTGAGTAATAATATTTTCATAATCAGAAGCAAAAACTTTTTTGTGTAAAAGAGTTCTTCGCTTAAAGCCAGAAAAACCATCAAATACTACAATACTTTTCACCATAACTTTTTTATTATGAGAATGTTTAGAATGCTTAGACCAATCTTTCTGAAACTGAGTAGCAATCCATTTTTCGTCAGCTAAAATATAAAGTTCATCAGGAGTATTAAGAGTAGTATCAGAAACTGTTGCAATGGAAGAAGTTAAAATGATATTACGAGCAGATTGACGACTTAAAAAAGAAGGTTTAGAAGTTAAGTTTATACGATTACCAATCATTTCATTAATTTCACGGCAAGCAAGAGAAATAGAATTTTCAGAAGCTTTAGAAACAATAAGAGAACGGATATAAGGGTCAAAGTATTGATATTTTTGTAGACCAAGTTGCCTGTCAACATAGCAGAAAGAAGAGTCATCAAGTTTACTTTTAAAGAAATGTCTGGAATAAGTAAATTCTCCAAAAATAGTAAGAATAGTTCTAGAACGATAATCTTTGATATGATACTTACGTTTCCGTTCATTAGAGATAGTATAATTGTAATCAAGTTCTTCAAGATAAGCTTTAAGAGATGAGATAATAGCTTTGGAAAGGATAGAGTCAAAACTTTGAATGACATTAATATAATTAAAAACATCATCATAAGAATTAATAGAAATATTAGAAGTGGCTTCTAAAATATGTTTATGAATTAAATTTGTTATGAAATTATTATAATTTTGTGATACAATAGTCATATGGAAGACTTCCTTAAATGTTTGTTACAAAAGGTCTTCCTTTTTTGTACTCCATCCCCATACCATTTTACACTATCTGGGGTTCAGTTCAATTTGACTATTTTTTTATTTATGATAGAATATAGCAACAAAAGGGGGAATTTTTAGTATGGAACATGTAACAAGACCAATTGAAATATCAGAACTAAATAGGCTTATGGCATTAGGTAGTGCTGCACCAGAAACAGATTATTTGACATATAATTATTTTAGTGATTATGCACTTTTAGCTTTTTTGTTAGATAAAAATGGAAGTAAGAAAATTGTAGGTGGAGATGTATTAGAACTGAAATGTTTTATGAGAGAAAAATTATCAGAAATAGGTCATCCAGATACAACTTATTCTAATTATAGTCCTTATTATATTGCGAATACAGATATGATAGAATATTCTGGAGGAAATAAGTATGCACCTGATTATTTTATATTGAAAGAAAATATTTCAATTTTAGATGTAGCAAAACGATTGGTAACAATATTTGATAGAAGACAACTTAGTACTGTATTACCACCAGAAGTAGTTAAATTATTACTGTCACTATTACCGTGTGAAGAAGAAAAAGAAAAAATATATGTAAAAGAGTAATTGAAAAAGGGGGCTGTCATGAAATAAAATAATTTCATACAGCTTTTTTCTTTTGAATTTTTTGCTTTGGAAATGGTAATTTTTCTGTTTTTAGATTGGTTGGTTTTTCCCAATAATTGTTTTTAATTTTTTTACTATCTAATAAAGTGAAAAACTTTCGAATATTTCTACCTATACACATAAGCATAATTTCACCAGACGCTTTTTCTAAACCCCGTCTTCTTATTCGCTCATAATTCATATTTTGTTTAAGTTGTCCAAAAGTTCCTTCTACTTGAATGCTTCTATTTATCCTTATTTCTATACCTTTGGGACTAAGTAAATTAATTCTAGCTTGTTCTTTTAATAATTCATAATCAGTATTTAGTTCATATAATCTATAATCTAAATCTTTATTCTTTAAATTTTTCTTGCATATATAAGAATAATTACAATCATTACAACCTGTAAATTTGTATAATTTCCCTTTTTCATTCCTTTGATGATGACTATAATCAAAAGGAACTTCTTCTCCAATACAAGTATTTAAACATAGTATTCCATCAGTAAATGTATAAAAAAGTTGAGGTCGTCTTCCATTTGCTTCTCCAGACCAAGATTGGAATTTTACATAATTACCAATGTGATGTTCTCTCATATATTTGTAGTTAATATAAATTCCATATCCTGAATCAGCACACTCATTCTTAGGATACTCATTATAATATTTAAAATATGAATCATTCATTGGTATAAAAGTATAATGGTCACTTCTATCTTGAAACACCCCATACATTGTAATTAATCCACTTGATACCATTACTTGAATATTATATCCAGCATGGAAGTCATGACTTAATTTTGAATAATAATCTTCTTTTAATACCATCGCAGTAGCATCTTTATCTGTTTTAAAATATGAGTTTCGATTTTCTCCACAAATTCTTTCTTTTTCCTCATATTCTAGTAGTTTTGTCAAATATTGATATCCTAATTTATAGTTCCTTTGTTGTTTAGTTAAACGTTTTCCTTTTCCGCGTGGAATAGAATTTATATCAATATTTTCTATACTTACATATTGTTTAATAAAATCGTTTAATTCATAACTTTTTACAAGCTGTTTCTTTTTATATTCTAAACCTATCTCTAAAAGTAATATCCTAATTTTAATATCTAATTTATTATGAAAAGTAGTAGGTTTCCATACAAATTTATATTTATTAGCATTTGCTTCTATTTTTGTTCCATCTAAATATTGATTAGCGATATTTAGATTAAATTCATCTATAATTGTCTTTGTTATCATAGTAAATATTTCATATTGATAAGGAAGAATGTACTTATTAATACACTCACAAATAGCATTATAACTGGGTTGCTCTTGTTCCATTATGTACATTACTCTTAAATCAAAAACGCAAAGTTGTTCTATTTCTCTTAAGCTACTTTTAAATTTGGAAAAGCAATAAATTATAGTAGCTACCAATTTGTATGGATTGTAACCGTTTCTACCATTTTTCTTTTGTACTTTCCCAATTAAAGTTCCTATGTTACTTTTATTTAAAATCGATATAAATTTATCTATTTTATCAAGTTCCTCATAGCATTCTTTTGAGGGTACTATGAAAATAGACCTTTTTATGGTAAAATAATTCATGTGATACATCTTCTTTCAACAATTTGATTGTATCACATATAGCGTTAGAAATTAATTTTTCTAGCGTTTTTTATATGTTAAGCAACAAAAAAAAGAACTGCGTGAAATTATTTTATTTCATGACAGCCCCTTTTTTTAATAGAATAAATGAATATGAGTTACAGTTTAGTTACAAAATAAAAAGAGGAAAAAAAATTTGTTATAATAAAAATAATAGTGAGGTAATCAGAATGAACAAAGAAAAAGGATTTACATTGATAGAATTATTAGCAGTAATAGTAATATTAGCAATTATCGCATTGATAGCAACCCCAATGGTATTAAGTATGATAGAAAAAGCAAGAAAAAGTGCATTTATGGATAGTGCATATGGAATAATCGCAGCAGCAGAACTAGCAGTAGCGGAGAATATGTTAGAAGAAAAGGCAATAGAAAATGTATATGAAGCACCATTTGAAGGATTAAAATTTGGAGGAACAAAACCAGAAGGAATTGTGATGGTAGATAAAGAGGGAAAAATAGCAATAGCACTTCACAATAACAAATGGTGTGCGATAAAAGAAGCAACAGAGAGTGAAGTAAGAATTATTGAGTATAAGAAAGAGAATTGTAAAATAGAAACCCCAATAATAGCAGAAGGAAGTAGTGGAGAGGAAATTGAGTTAGGATTAGAAAGTGCAATACCAGGAAATTATTTTGATATAAGAAATCAGAAAGGGACAGTTACATGTGTGAATTTATCAGATGAAAATAAGGAAGTAACGAATACATCAGAATTGAAAGAGGGAAAAAATTGTATAAAATGTAACATGGTATATGAGAATCAGTTAGTTGCTTCATTTACAAGAACATTAAAAGTAAAGAATAATATAAAAAGTCCAGAAGAAATAATGACAGAAGAAGCAGTAGGAACAGAAGGAATAATTAGAATAGATACAAGTGGAAATAAAAGATATGCAGGAAGTAATCCAAATAACTATGTATGTTTCGGAACAGATGCGACAACATGTTCAGGAAAACAATTATGGAGAATCATAGGAGTAGTAAATGGGAACTTAAAATTAATAAGTACAGAATACTATAGTACAGGAATAGCATATGATGGGAATCCAAGTAATTATAATAATAGTTGGACAAGACCAGCAAGTTTGAATACGACATTACATAATAATGTATATAATAGTACCACATGGATAAATTCGACAACACAAAAAGGCTGGATGTTAAATAATAGATGGAAATTAGGAGGTATAGGAAGTAATGAGACATTATTAAATTTTGAGACTGCAGAGAAAGATAGTGATTTTACAACATCGAATTATGTAGGAATGATGACAATAACAGATATTGCGTATGGTTCAAGTGATAGTGGATGTACATTGAGTACAACTTTGACTGTTGGTAGTAATGCTTGTTTTAATAGTAACTGGTTAAAGCCAACAATCAATTACGAATGGACAATCATTCCTTATAGCAGCCTAACGTATACCGTGTGGTTTGTGTCTTCGAGCGGGCGTGTCAGCTGGACCAACGCGAGCTACACTAACTATGGGGTACGCCCAGTTGTAATTCTTGATTCTAATGTAAAGATAAAAAGTGGAAAGGGAACTACAAGTGAGCCATATTTATTAAGTCAATAAGATTATTTTTACGAAGCATAAAAAAGTAATATATTTGGTTTAAATATATTACTTTTTTCCTCTTTTAAATCGATTATATTATAAATAAAATTCATCTATTTCTGTATGGAATGTATCTATATTTTTGTGTATTGTCCATATCTTTTTTAGTTCTGTGATAAATTTATTTTCATCAATATCTGTTTTAATAATATCAGATAGCGATAGTATTCCTACAACTTTTTCATGGTCACTTACAATTAAACGTTTCACTTTTTCTTGTCCCATTATTTTTAAAGCATTTTCTAACGAGTCATCTTTATCGATTGCAATTACGTTGTTTGTCATATAACGTTCTATTTTTGCATCACTATCTAATTCAGCACTAAAAGTACTACATACAATGTCTCTATCTGTAACAACACCAATGATGTGTTTATTTTGTTCAATCGGAATAAATCCAATATCGTATTTTTTCATGAGTTCAGCGATTTCACTCACTTTTTGATTGATACTTCCAATAATTAAATCCCTAGACATAACATCTTCTATTTTCATGTTTATTCACCCATTTTTATTATGAAACTATTTCTAGCAATATATTCAAATTCATATCATAAATTAGGTGATACTATGAGTAGAAGAATACATTTAAAAAAGAAATTTATTATTTTTAATAAAAAGAAAGGTAATATTTTACTTTTAAGTTTGCTATTTCTTTTTATTAGTATTATTTTATCTCTTTATTTTATTAATTCTAAAATTTCTCCTGGGCTTATGGAATATGCAGAAATACAAGCAAAAAAATTTGTGACATTGTTAATTAATAGTGCGGTAACAGAATCAATTGGGGAAGATTTAGAGGCAGATTCATTATTTTTGATTACAAAAGATTCTAATGGGGAAATTAGAAGTATTGATTTAGACCCTGTAAAAGTAAATCGACTACTGAGCAATACTACAAATAGTATACAAGTAAATTTACAACATATTGAAAAAGGAGAAATTGACAAATTGACACTTATGGACGATACATTAAAAGATTATGACCCAAAAGAATTAAAAAAAGGAGTCATTGGAAATATCCCTACTGGAGTGATTTTTAATAATGCTTTGCTTTCAAATTTGGGTCCTAAATTTCCAATTCGATTAAAAATTATGGGAGATATTATTACTAATATAAAAACTAAAGTTACCAATTATGGAATCAATAATGCAGTAGTTGAAGTAAGTATACAAGTAGATGTTACAACTCAGGCAATATTACCTTTTTCTTCTAAAGTTATTAAAGTTTCTTCTGACATTCCTTTGACAATCAAATTAATGCAAGGAAATGTTCCCTCTTATTATTTTGGTGATAGAGTTTTACAATAATTACAGTTATCATTATAAAAAATGTCATATTTGTATATGTTGGATAAAATAAACAATTTAGGTAAAAACAGAATGAGTAGATTTATGAGAAAAAAGTTCTAATTTAAAAATAAAGGAAAGATAGAAAGAACTCCAAACTGGAATTCTTTTTTTGAATTTTATAAAATTAGAAAAAAATGTTATACTAATTATAGTAGGTGAAGGTATGAAAAAAGTATTGGTAACTGGTTTTTTCATTGGAATCATTTTAAGTTTTGGAATGCTATTTTTCCAAAAGAAAGAAAACAAAGTTTTAGATAAAACCAAAATTGCTTATTTAGGTTCCTTAGAAGCAACTATAGTAACTTATAACCAAGAATATCAGGAAAATGGAAAATTTGACCGTGGAACAAAAGTAGAAATTTATGATACAAAAATAGTAGATGAGATGACTAAGCAAGAGTATATAAAAACGATTATAGATGGTAAAATATATTTGATAAAAGTGGAAAATATTGTAGAAAACTATAATGAAACAGTATATGAAAAAGAACTTTATGTAAGAACAAGTACAACAGTTTATAAAGATGCAAATAGTAGTAAAATATTGGGCTTAATTAAAAAGGGAGAATCAGTAAAAATTGTTGGATTTGATAGTCTAAAAAATGGATTTGCAGTCAAATATAAAATAGTGTATAATGACTCAGAGGGCTTTTTATATAGTAAGTACCTCGTTAAAACAAAGGAAGAGGCTATAAAAAATTATGATGAAGAAAATAGCTATCAAGTTCATTTAAAAAGAACAAATACACAAGGTGGAGGAGATGCAGGAAGTTTAGATTTTTATCCATATGAGAAGGCAAATTTTGAAGAAAATAAAATGCCAGACAAAGTTAAAAGTTTATATTTAAATGCGAGTGTTATAAAAGATGTAGACAAATATATTCAGCTTGCAAAAGAAACGGATATTAATGCTTTTGTTGTTGATATTAAAGATAATACAGCGCCAGCTTATAAAAGTAAAATTATGGAAGCTTATTCAAAGACGAATTTTAATTATGCCATCAATAGTTTTGAAGAGTATAAAAGGGCGATAATAAAATTAAAAGAAAATGGTTTTTATGTAATAGGAAGAATTACAACGTTTAAAGATAGTTACTATGTGACAGACCATCCAGAAAGTGCTATTGCTGATGTAAATGGAAATCCTTATAAACATAATGGTTCTTATTGGCCAAGTGCTTATAATAGAGATGTTTGGGAGTTTAATGTGGAATTGGCAAAAGAAGCTGTGATAGAGATGGGATTTGATGAAATTCAGTTTGATTATGTTCGTTTTCCAGACCGCACTTTTGCTTTGGAAAAATCTGGCCAAATGAATCTCAAGAATACATACAATGAAACCAAAGCTCAAGCAATTCAAACTTTTTTGATGTATGCTTGTGACCAAATTCATGAAGCTGGCGCATATGTTTCAGCAGACGTTTTTGGAGAAAGTGCTCATAATTATGTGACAGGATATGGACAATATTGGGGGGCAATTTCTAATGTAGTTGATGTTATAAGTGCGATGCCATATCCAGACCATTTTGGGGCATATGAATATGGAATTAATGAGATTGTTTGGACTGTTCCATACAAACTTTTATATGCTTGGGGAAATAGATATGCAAATGTACGACAACAAGAAATACCAACTCCAGCTGTGGTTAGAACTTGGGTTCAAGCATATAATACAGTGAGAGAACCATATATTGTTTATGATAGTGTGAAAATAAAAGAACAAATAGATGCATTAGAAGATGCTAAACTAACAGGTGGATTTATGACTTGGAATGCAGCGTCTAGCTTGTCAAAATATAAAGAAATAGCACCAGCATTGAAAAAGGAGTAGTAAATGAAAAAATATAAAATAAATCGTTATGAATATGAACTATTAAAAGATTATAAAGATGGTTTCTTATTAGATGAAGTAATTGGTAAAGACACAGAATATTTTGACCCTTATGATTATATTGTAGGAGATTGGTCATATGGAAAACTAAGATTAAAGGGATTCTGTGATAAAGAAAATAAATTATATAGAAAGGCAAATGATATAGAGACTGTAGAACAGTATATAAAGAACTATTGTTCTTATGAATGTCGCTATTTCATTTTGAAAAAGTGTAAATAGATGGAAACTTTAGAACAAATAAATGAGCGTTTTTTGAAAGTAGCATCAGAAATAAATGAATATATGAAATATGTTGAAATGCAAGAAAGATGCTTAAAACAGTCATTAAGTGAAGTTGATTTAAAGTGTTTGTCAGAATCAAAAGAATATTTAAAGGAACATGAATCTACAATAAAAGAAAAGATTGAATGGGCTCAAAAAGAATGGGAAACTTTGTGTAGAAGTAGAACTTTTCATTATGAAGAGCTAGGAAAATTTATTGCTTCTTTGTTAACAAAAAAGGAAGGTATCCCTTATTTTTGTGCAACAAGACTGGTGAAACATGTTTTTCAAGTTGATGAAGTAAATAGGCCATTTTATAGAGTGGTATCATTTGTGACAGCGAATCCAAATGATTTGAATAGGATGCTTATGGAAAGGATTACTTCTACTATGCATGTTTATTATTTCAATAATTCTCCAGTTATGAAGCCACTTTCTAGAGAGTTACAAAGTATGGAGGAATATGAAAGAATGGTTGGAAGAGAATTAGAATTAAGAGATGCAAATAATGCCTATGTAATTACTAGAAACACAATATCTCCTTTTGTTCCATTTGAAACGCCAGAAAATCAATCTTTAATGAAATCCTTTACATTTTCATATGTGAATGATGCTTTAGAGAGATTAATAGAAAGACGTTTTCATGAAAAAGCAAAAGAATTGCCAGAAAAAGTAGTAGTAGGTATTGTAGAAGAGTTTTGTAACAATCAAAAGCAAGTATCAAATGTAGTTATATAACAAGGGAAACCTTGTTTTTTTCTTGAATATATAGGAAATTTAAAAAAAAAATGCTATAATGTTATAGTTAGGAGGATTGTAAGTGGAACGAAGTGAATTAAAAAGTAATTATGAAAATTATCAAATGAAAATAGAAGAATTAGGGAGGTTACTTTGACCCTTCTATAAAAAAAGAACGCATTCATGAATTAGAGAAAATTATGTTAGAGCCTAATTTTTGGGATAATAAAAAATATAGTGAAACCATAATTAATGAATTAAATAGTTTAAGAAGCTCAGTAGAAAGTTTAGAAAATTTACAATCAGAAATTTTTCTTTGCTTAGAAATGTGTGATTTATTAGATGAAGATGTGCAAAAAGAATTAGAAAATTCTAAGAATGCTATTGAAATAAAATTGAAAGCTTTGGAGGTAGAAACTTTATTTAAAGGTCCTTATGATAGTGGAAATGCTATTGTAGAAATTCATAGTGGAGCTGGAGGAACAGAAGCTTGTGATTGGGCTCTTATGCTTTTTCGTATGTATACAAGATGGTGTGATAAAAAGAAATTTGCTTATGAAGTTATTTATGAACAAAGCGGTGAAGAAGCTGGTATAAAAAGTATTTCCTTTTTGGTAAGGGGGATACATGCATTTGGATATTTAAAAAATGAACGTGGTGTTCATCGTTTGGTGCGTATTTCTCCTTTTGATTCAAATGCAAGACGACATACTTCTTTTGCTTCTGTAGAAGTAACACCACTTTTAGAACAAAGTGATATTGATATAGAAATTAAGGAAAGCGATATTAGAATTGACGTTTATAGAAGTAGTGGAAATGGTGGACAAGGCGTTAATACAACAGATAGTGCAGTAAGAATTACACATTTTCCAAGTAAAATAGTAGTTACTTGTCAAAATGAAAGAAGTCAGATTCAAAATAAAGAAAAAGCAATGGAAATTTTGAAAAATAAGTTATATCAATTAGAGCAAGAAAAAAGAGAACAAGAAATGAAAAGTCTAAAAGGAGAACAAATGGATATTAATTTTGGTTCTCAAATTAGAAGTTATGTAATGCATCCTTATTCTATGGTAAAAGACCATAGGACCAATTTTGAAACAAGTAATGTTGGAAAAGTTTTGGATGGTGACATTGATATTTTTATGGAAGAGAATTTGAAGAGGTGTTAACTTATGTTTTTTAAAAGAAAAGAAAGTATAATTGACCCAAATATTATAAAATCTATTTATGCAAAAGACAAAATTGTAAGGTATGCAGAATTTTTAGCAGGATTATTCTTAGTATCATTATCTTTTAATGTGTTTTTATTACCTAGTGAGGTTGTATATGGCGTAAGTGGAGTGGCTGTTATATTGAATAAACTCTATCATTTGGACCCTTCTTTTGTGATTTTAATTGGTTCTATCTTTCTTCTTTTGTTAAGTTTGATATTTTTAGGGAAAGAAAAGACAGCAAATACTGTAATAGGTTCTTTATTATATCCAGTGTTTGTAAAGTTAACTGAACCAATTTCAACTGTAATAGATTTAGGGTCAACTGAACCTGTTGTGATAGCTTTATTCGGAGCAGCGATAAGTGGATTTGGATTAGGTATGATATTTAAGGCAGGATTTACTACAGGAGGAACAGATATTTTAAATCAAATTGTTTCTAAATACTTTAAAATGTCAATTGGAAATGCTATGTTTTTTACAGATGGAATTATTGTTGGTATTAGTTTTTTTGTATTTGGTTTTCAAAAATTTATGTATTCTGTTATTTCAATTTATTTAATCAGTATGATGACTGATAAGGTTATATTAGGAATTAGTCAATCAAAAGCTTTTTATATTATTACAGAATATGAAACGGAAGTTAAAAAGTTTATTTTAAATTATTTAAGTCATGGTGTTACTATATTAGATGGTAGGGGAGGATATACTGGAGACCGACAAAAGGTAATCATGTGTATTATTCCAACAAAAGAGTATTTTGTAGCAAAAGAAGGAATTAAGAAAATAGACCCTAATGCATTTTTCTTAGTGACTGATGCTTATGAAGTAGCAGGGGGAGAATAAGAGGTGGAAAAATGGATTTAATTAGAATGAAAGATGTAAATAAGCGATATAAAAATGGTGTAACTGCAATTTACGATTTAGACCTTAGAATAGAAAAAGGTGATTTTGTTTTTATTATTGGCTCAACTGGGTGTGGAAAGTCAACATTAATAAAAATGTTATATCGTGAAGAAAAGCCAACAAGCGGAAAAATAATTGTTGGTGGAATTGATGTTGCAAAATTAAGAAATGGAAAAGTATATAAATTGCGTAGGAAATTAGGAGTTGTATTCCAAGACTTTAAACTTTTGAATCGTTCAACTGTTTATGAAAATGTGGCTTTTGCTTTGGAGGTATTTGGTCTTCCAAAAAAAGAAATTCATGCTAAAGTTTTAAAAGCATTAGAATTAGTTGGTTTAAAGCATAAGGCTAAGAATTATCCAACAGAATTATCAGGAGGAGAACAACAGCGTGTAGCAATAGCAAGAGCTATTATTAATGGTCCTAAGTTACTTATTTGTGATGAACCAACGGGAAATTTGGATGAAAATACAAGTATGGAAATTATGTCTGTCTTAGAAGCAATCAATCAAATGGGGACAACGATTATTATGGTAACTCATGATACAGAGATTGTAAATAGAATGAAAAAACGA
Source organism: Bacilli bacterium (assembly GCA_022798795.1). Classification (GTDB taxonomy): domain Bacteria; phylum Bacillota_I; class Bacilli_A; order RF39; family UBA660; genus MGBC102946. Next base: position 5,424 of record JAAWNF010000026.1, on the reverse strand, counting down.
GTAATTTTATTAGATTCTGGACGAATATTAAAAGACTATGAGAAAGGAACGTATAAACATGAGAGCATTTAGAATATTAAGCAGAAACGTTAGGGATGCTTTTAAAAGTGTATTTAGAAATTTTTCTCTTTCCTTAGCTTCTATTTCTTGTATTACAATTACATTGATTGTTGTTGCTTTAGCTATGATTTTATCAGATAATGTGAATAATTTCGCAACATTAGTAGAAAAAGATGTTACCATTGTTGTTTTTCTTGATAGAGATATAACCAAAGAACAAATAGAAGATGTACGAGATAGTATTGATGTACTTGATAATATTGCATCAATTGAATTTCAAGATAAAATGTCAATTTCAAAAGAAATGATGGAATCATCTGATGTGTTTAAAAATATTTTAGGAAATTATGATGAAGAGGACAATCCTATTCAAGATACTTATCAGGTAAAGGTAAAAGATATAGAACAAATTAAGAAAACAGCGGATCAAATCAAAGAAATTGACCATGTTGGTGTTGTAAAATATGGGGAAGGAATGGTAGAACAATTAGTAAGTGTTTTTGATATCGTTAAAAGAATTAGTATTGGTATGGTTATAGCACTTATTATTGTAACTGCATTTTTAATTGCTAATACGATTAAAATTACTATTTTTTCAAGAAAAAGAGAAATTGAAATTATGAGATTAGTAGGAGCAAGTAATTTAAATATTAAAATTCCATTTTTATTTGAAGGATTGTTTTTAGGAATGTTTGGTGCTATTGTACCAATTTTAGCTACTATTTATGGATATACTGCCCTTTATAATAACTTTAATGGTCAATTATTTTCTCCTTTTATTAAGCTTATTAAACCAGAACCATTTATTTATATTGTTTCAATAGTATTATTGATAATTGGTATTTTAGTTGGTATGTTTGGAAGTTGGAGAGCTGTAAAAAAACACTTGAAAATATAATAATAAAAAGATTTATAAAATGAAATTGTAACCTATAAGGTGAACTCAAAACAAGGAGAGACTTACTTTATAGGTTTTTCTTCTAATAAAAAACCGTACATTCTAGTACGGTTGAATTTTCAAGTTGAGTATTTTTAAATTTCAAATAAATGATTAAAATTATCTGGAATCGTACTTTCTAGATGAACTACTTTTTTAGTAAAAGGATGAATAAATTCTAATAAATGAGAATGCAATCCTAATCTATGAATTGGATTTTTTGTGGCATGATATTTTGTATCTCCAATGATAGGGTGTCCAGCTTCACTCATATGGACGCGAATTTGATTTTTTCTTCCTGTTTCTAAAAATACTTCTAATAAAGTATAATCGTTATTTTTATTAAGTGTTTGATAACGTGTAATTGCAAGTTTTCCATCCATACTTTTTGTAGAATGAACAATAGTGTTATTTTCTTCTTTTAGAAAACTTCTAATTGTTCCAAATTCGGGTTTTATTTGTCCTTCTACAATTGCAACATATCCTCTTTTTAGTGTAATGTCATTCCAATGTTTTTGTAGCATAATTTTCATTTTTTCATTTTTGGCAAATAACAATATTCCAGAAGTATCTCGATCTAAACGGTGAACTATAAATAGTTTTTGTCCTTTTTCTTTTACATAATTTCGTACAATTTTATAAGCCGTTTTTTCATTTTCTTGTTCGGTCTTTATTGTTAACAATCCAGCAGGTTTTTCAATTGCTATTAAACTTTCGTCTTCGTATAAAATAGGATAAGGAAATTGATTATTTAATTTTCTAAGCTGAATTTTTACTGTATCATTTTCTTTTAGTATATAATTAAATTTTGTTTGTTTTTTAGAATTGACAAAAATTTGTCCATTCTTTAACAATGATTTGATGTTGTTTTTTGACTTTCCTTGCACATTTTGGTATAGGAAATTTAATAATTGTTCTTGTTTTTTTACATTTAATTCTATAATTTCTAGTTTTTTCATAGCCATCCCTCTATTATATTGTAACATATCTTTAGAAATATTTGGAAACTTTTCTTAAAAATGTTATACTAATAATAGGTGATACTAATGGAAAGTGGATTAAAGCGATTATTAATTATGATAGGTGTGATAATTGTAGCAACAACTATATTTTCTATAGTAAGGAGTTATAGAGCCAAAAAAAAATATAATGAACAAATTAAAAATTTAGAAATAGCTTTGGAAAAATGGGGAGCAGAATATCATGAATTTTTACCAGATGAGAAAGGAGAGTCTATTGTAATTTCACTTCGTACTTTAAAACAGGCAGGTTACATTGATTCTAAGTTTGTAAATCCGAAGGAAAAAATGAATTTTTCAAATCAGCTACTTATGGAAATAAAAAAAACAGATAAAGGATATCAATATACTATCTTTGATAAAGATAAAAATATGGTGGAAGATTATGAAGAAGTTAAAAAACAAGCTCCAATGATTATCATGAAAGGGAAACATGTGGAACATGCAGAATTAAATCGTCTTTACGAAGAACTTGGATATGATGCAATTACTATAGAGGGTAAAAAGCCAGATGAGATGAAAGTAGAAATTGTAACAGAAGGAAAAGCAGTAGCGCATATAGATACTTCAAAAGCTAGAACGTATCAATTGACTTATCATGTATCATATGCAAAAGAGGAAAGTACGATTACGAGAATTGTTATTGTATCAGATAAAGAAAAGCCAACTATTAGTATGGAGCGTTTAACTGTAAAACCAGAAGAAGCAAGAAATGTGAATTTGATGAATGGCGTTGTAGTTAGTGATAATTCCAACCAAGATTTAACAGTAGAAATTGAAGGAGCTTTATCATCAATACCTGGAAGATATGTTTTAACATATCGTGTAATTGACCCATCTTCTAATGTGGTTGAGAAAAAAAGAGTTGTTAGGGTCGAGGAGTAATTCAGTAAGAGTTTAAAAAATAAAATTATTTTAATGAAAGCGTATAAGTATATGAATGAAATCATATACTTTTTTAGGTGATAAAATGGAATGGAAAGTAGGGGATTTGGTTACAAGAAATTCTCATTCTAATGATATGGTTTTTAAAATCCTTGGAATAGAAGAAGATATTTGCTATTTGAAAGGTCTAAATATACGCTTATGTGCAGATAGTCCTTTGTCAGATTTAAAAAAATATCACGAAGAGGAAGATGTTGAAGAAGAAAAAAACTTTTTAACAAGAGTAAATCCTGATGTAGTTTTAAATCGTGATGATTATTTTTATTTGCCTGGTAAGATTTTACACATTGATGGTGATGAAGAATACTTGAAAAGATGTTTGGATTATTATGAAAGTTCTAATATATGGGCAGTAGGAATCGTTGAGAAGGAAGAAAACGTATCAAGCAATATTCGAAATTGGTTGGAAGAATATAATCCTAATATTGTAATTATTACAGGACATGATGCGTTTTATAGTAAAAAAGGGAATAAAGATAATATTGAAGCTTATAAAAATAGTGTGAATTTTGTAAATTCTATCAAAGAAGCAAGAAAGTATGAGAAAAGTCATGAAAAATTGATTATTATTGCTGGTGCTTGTCAATCAGATTATGAGGAGTTGATAAAAGCTGGAGCAAATTTTGCTTCGAGTCCTAAAAGAATTAATATTCATGCATTGGACCCAGCGATTATAGCTTGTATTATGAGTTTATCTGATATTAATCAAGATATTGATTTAAAAGCAATTTTAGAAAAAACAAAGTATGGCGCTTCTGGAATGGGAGGAATTAGAACAAAAGGAACAATGTATGTTGGATATCCAAGATAGGGGGAACTGAGTGACTATAGAAGAAATTAAGAAAGATTTAAAAGAGCATGTTGGACATGAAGCTTTTATAAAATGTAGTTTGGGTAGAAATAAATATGAGAGTTATCATGTAACTATCAAAGAATTATATGATTATGTTTTTTTGGTGGAATTAAAAAAGAAGCAGAATAGGATAAAATCCTTTTCTTATGCTGATGTAATAACAAAGACTATTCGAATAGATTATTAAAAAACTATTGCATTTTTAACTATTTTATTATATACTGAAAATGTAAATTATACTGAAGGGAGAGATTTACTTGAAAATTACATCTGTAAGTGTACGTAAAGTAGAAAAAGAAGATTCACGTATGAAAGGGATTGCATCTGTATTATTAGATGACTGCTTTGCTGTTCACGATATTAGAATTATTGAAGGAGACAATGGCTTATTTATTGCTATGCCAAGTCGTCAAACTGCTACTGGAGGTTATCGTGATATCGCTCACCCAATCAACCAAGAAGTACGTAAAATGTTTGAAGATGCAATTATTGGAGAATATAATAAAGAAGCAGAATAATACTTACCAAATGGTAAGTTTTTTTGTTCTAAAAAAAAAACTTGTACATATAGTTAGGTAGAGGAGGCTTTTATGGACAAGATAGAAACAATGGTTACTACTTATAATCATAATGTAACGATTAATGAACGAAAAAACATAGTGATTAGTGGCGTAAAGAAAATAGATAGTTTTGATAATGAAGAGTTTTTAATGGAAACAACAATGGGATATATGGTTATTAAAGGCTCTGAGCTTGAAATTATTAAATTAGATACTTATCAGGGAAATGTTTCTATAAAAGGAAAAGTAAATAGTTTGACTTATATGGAAAATGCAAATAAGAAAGAAAAAGAAGATGGGATATTCGGTAAATTGTTTAAATGATGGATTTAAATACTCAAATTATGACTTTGATAGCATCATTTTTGTATGGAGCCTTTTTTTCTTTCTTAGTAAGTGTAAACTATAAGTATTTATATCAACAGAAAATTTTTATTAGAATTTTATTTACTTTTATGTTTATTTTTTTGAATGTGCTTGTATACTTTATAATTCTTAAAAAAATTAATCAAGTAATTTTACATCCATATTCTCTTGGAATGATTTTAGTCGGATTTTGTATGGAACATTATTTACATCACTTTATTGTCAATTATTTTAAAAAATGATATACTTTATTTAAGATAAGAGGTGATAAAGTGGTGACTGCAAAGAAAAAAATCCCTAAGGCATCAAAGCATCGTTTGATGATTTTTGGAACATTGTCAATTATTTTAATGGGTTATTTTTTTGTCACTTTAATTACTTATACTATTAATATTAATCAATTAAAAGAAAAAGAAAGTGCTTTGACAACTGAACTTGGATTGTTGAAAAGTAAAGCAGATGATTTATCAAATACAATTCAGCGATTAAAAGACCCAGACTATGTGGCACGTTATGCAAGAGAGAATTATTATTATTCTGCAAATGGCGAATATATTCTTAAAATAGAAGATAAAAAGACAGAAGCAGTAGAAATTCCAAAAGCACAAAATCAATATAAATATTATATTTATGGAAGTGCTTTATGTATTGCTTTAATATTTATATATATTATAAAGAAAAAAT
>JAAWNF010000025.1 GCA_022798795.1 Bacilli bacterium | reverse complement strand
AAAGACATACCAAAAGTTGAAGGAGGAGAAATATATGATAGAAACCACGTTTGAATTTGAAACATCAGGGCTAAGAGAAGAAGCAAAAAGAATAGGATTAAAGGAAGGTCGAGAAGAAGGAATAAGAGAAGGAAGAAAAGAAGGAATAAGAGAAGGTTTAATGAAAACAGCTTTATCTATGTTACAGGAAGGGTTAGATTTATCGTTGATTAAAAAAGTGACAGGATTAACAGAGCAACAGATATTAAATATACAAATGGGACTTAATGAATAATAAATTTTAGACTGTTGACAAATATGTTCAATGGTCTTTTTCTTTATATGAAAAGCATTATAATAAAAATGTAAGAACGATTTTATATTAGCTAAATGGTCATTGAGTTTTTACTTTTTTTATCTGGAAATAATAAATTTAGAAAAAAATAAGGATATTTTTAAGAGTAATAGAAGAACATTTTAATTGGAATTTTGTATCATATAAAAATAAAAGAGGATTAAAATAAAGCAATATAAAATATTTTTTGTAATATCTTTTATTTGACAAAATTAGTATTTATTCTTTGCTATGATTGTAATGATAAAGAGGTGAAAAAAATGTCCAAACGATTTAAAGCAAAGAAACGAAGAACAATAAAAACAAAATTAGTATGGATTTTATTTATTTGTTTGATGTTGTTTATTATATTAGCAACTGTTTTTAAAAATTTTAAATTGGCAACAAGCAATGAAGAATTTGTAAAAAATCTATTGGAGGACTCTAATTATCATTTGAAATATAATAAAACAGCTTCTAGAATTATAACAAATATTAGCAATTTTTTATCATCTTTTAAAATAGAAGAGCCAATTACGATATTAGAAGAATCATTAGGCTATACATTTACAAGTTCAAATGAACCAGTGGAAAAGAAAAATGAAATGAAAATGGTATTTCACAGAAATAATGTAGATGATTTAAAATTGCCAAATCAGCCTAGAGTTTATATTTATAGTACACATTACAAGGAAAGTTATTCAGCAACAAATCTAGAAGATTATAATATTACTCCAAACGTAAAAATGGCTTCTATGTTACTAAAAGAAAAAATGAATAAATTAGGAGTTTCAACAGTAGTAGAAGAAGCGGATTTGGGAGATTTTATGGCAGTCAATAATTGGAATCATTCCAGAAGTTATGAAGCGAGTAGATATTTTGTGAAAGATGCGTTAACAAAAAATCCCAATTTAGAACTTATTATAGATTTGCACAGAGATGCTGTTTCCAAAAAAAGTTCTACTGTAGAAATTGATGGAACAAGTTATGCCAAAATTTTATTTGTATGTGGAAAAGAAAATCCGAACTATGAGAAAAATTTAGAATTAATGAATAAATTGAATCAAAAAATCAAAGAGAAATATCCAGGATTAACAAGAGGTGTAATGACTCATGAAGGAAAAGGATATAACGGAGTTTATAATCAAGATTTGAGTCCAAATATCATTTTATTGGAATGTGGAGGAAATGAAAATAATATAGGAGAAGTTACCAATACTTTGACTTTAATAGCTCCTATTATAGTGGAGATGTTAAATGAAAGCTGAAGATAGAGTAAAGATTTACAATCGGATTTTTAAATATGTTTTTTGGTTACTTTTATTAACATTTTTAACTTTATATTTTTCCCAAAGCACAGGATATTATGAATTTAAACAACAAAAAAAGGTAATTTATACAGCAGAACAAATCAAAAAATTTGAGGCTGATGTTGCATCTGGTAAAGATGTTCATATTGAAGATTATATGGAATCAACAAATAAAGATTACAGTAATAAAGCTTCAGATATAGGACTTTCCTTTTCAGAAACACTAGGAAATATTGTAAAATCTGGAATAGAAGGTTTCTTTGATTCCATTAATAAGATGGTAGAAGAATAAATTTTATGATACAATAGTATTGGGTGGAAATATGAAAACAATAATGGTAGATGTGGATGAAGTTTTGTGTATAGGTGGTCATTTAGGTGTTGTGAATAAATTTTTAAATACCTCTTATAAGGTGGAAGATCTTTCAGGATACTATACAGAAGATTTGGTTCCAAAAGAACGTTTACAAAATTATTATCAATTTTTTGAAACACAAAATGTATATGAATATGCTAATATAATACCAGATGCAGTGGAAGTATTAGAAAAATTATCTAAGAAATATCAAATTTTTATTTGTACTGCTTATTATAGTGATGCATATGACATGGACCAAAGTCATTGTTTAATAGACAAATATAAATGGTTGCAAAAAATATTTCCATTTATTAATCCATATCAATATGTCTTTATTAATGAAAAAAGCTTATTAAATTGTGATATTAAAATTGATGATAAGCTATCTAATTTAAAAGGATATGGAGAACAAAAATATTTATTTGATTCTTATCATAATCAGGAAATTAGTGATAAGGAATTAGAAAAAGAAGGAGTTGTTCGGGTATCTGGTTGGAAAGAATTAGCAGACATTTTATTGAAAGAAGAATAATAGTAGATTAGGATGCCTATGGATATTTTAAGAAATTATGATATGTTTAAATAAAATTATAAGCGAAATAAAAATGAATGAAAAATGTTAAAAATATATAATTAAAGAAAATAAAGTCAGATAGAAATCCTAATTTTAATCATTTAATTGTTACAAAATTGAAATTTTTAAAATCATAGAATTATCTATGATTTTTTTTTATTTTTTGTTATAATACTAGTAGGGTGTTTGTATGAAAAATATATATGGGTTTACATTACCTAGATTAGAAAATTATTTTTTAAAAAAAGGAGATAAAAAGTTTAAAGCAACACAGGTCTTTGAATGGATTTATAAACAGCGAATTCATTCTTTTGACGAGATGAAAAATGTTAGTAAAAATACAATTGAAGATTTAAAAGAAAATTTTGCTTTGACACCCTTAACATTATTACAAAAACAAATTGATACAGATGTATGTAAATTTTTATTTGGTTTAGCGGATGGAAATAAAATAGAAGCTGTTTTAATGAAACATGATTATGGAAATAGTTTATGTGTATCTAGTCAAGTAGGTTGTAATATGGGATGTACATTTTGTGAAAGTGGAAGATTAAAAAAAGTGAGGAACTTGGAAATTCATGAAATGGTAACGCAAATATTGCAAGTAGAACAGGAAATGAATATCAAAATTAGCCATTTAGTACTTATGGGAATTGGAGAACCATTTGACAATTATGAAAATGTCATGGATTTTATTTCTATTTTAAATGAACCAAAGGGGATTGATTTAGGAGCAAGACATATTACTGTTTCAACATGTGGAATTGTTCCAAAAATTTTGAAGTTTATGAAAAGTGGAAAACAAGTGAATTTAGCAATCTCTCTTCATGCTTCAAATAATGAAATAAGAGACAAAATTATGAAGATTAATAAAGCATATAAAATAGAAGAAGTAATCGATGCAGTAAAACAATACATCAAAGAGACAAATAGGAGAGTAACTTTTGAATATATTTTATTAAAGGGTGTTAATGATAAAGAGGAGCATGCTATAGAGCTTGCAAAAATTTTAAAGGGAATAAATTGTTATGTGAATCTCATTCCCTATAATGAAACAAGCCATATAGAATATAAAAAAAGCTCAAAAAATACCATTATGAAATTTTTTGATACCTTAAAGAAAAATCATATCAATGTAACAATCAGAAAAGAATTTGGCTCTAAAGTAAGTGCTGCATGTGGGCAATTAAGAGCAAATTATGAGGAGGGATAACATGGAATATTATTATTTAACAGACCCAGGAAAAGTAAGAGAACATAATGAAGATAGTGTAATCATTGTGAAAAATAAAAGTAATGAGTTATTACTTGCAGTTGCAGATGGAATGGGTGGACATAAAGCAGGTGAAATTGCTTCCAGTATTGCTATCTCTCATATTGGAAAACGATTTTCAGAAATTAGTAGTATTGGAAATAAGGAAGATGCAGTTGCTTGGATAAAAGATATTGTAAGTGAAGCGAATGTTTTAATTTATAAATATACAGCAGAGCATCCAGAAAGTACAGGAATGGGAACTACTTTGGTATTATCTGTATTAACGAGTGAATTTTTATTATTTGGAAATATTGGAGATAGCTCAGGATATGTCATTAAAAATGAGAAATTGCATAAAATTACAACAGACCATACATTAGTAAACTTGCTTGTAAAATCTGGAGAATTAACGCCAGAAGAAGCGAAAGAGCATCCGAGAAAGAATGTTTTGATGAGAGCTTTAGGTGCTGCTTCTATCGTAGAAATGGATATTTTTGATGTAGAAACAGATATTGATGGGATTTTCTTATGTAGCGATGGTTTGACAAATATGTTAAATGATGAACAGATTACAGTAGTCTTAAATGAAGATATAACATTAGAAGAAAAAATAAAAAAGTTAATTACAAAAAGTAATAATAGGGGTGGAAATGATAACATTTCTATCGCATGCTTATTAAAGGACGGTGTATAGAATGATTATTAAAGGTCAAAAAATTAATGATCGTTATCAAATTATACGAACAATTGGAGAAGGTGGAATGGCAAATGTATATTTGGCCTATGACACTATATTAGATAGAAATGTGGCAGTTAAAATATTAAGAGGAGATCTTGCTGATGATGAAAAATTTGTCAGAAGATTTCAAAGAGAAGCAATAGCAGCAAGTTCTTTAAGTCATCCTAATATTGTGGAAATGTATGATGTTGGTGAAGACGAGGGAAAATATTTTATTGTAATGGAATATGTAGATGGAAAAACTTTAAAAAGTTTAATAAAAAAGCGTGGCGCTTTAACCTTATCAGAAGTAATTGATATTATGTTACAACTCACAAGTGCAATTTCTTGTGCTCATGATAGTTATATTATCCATCGTGATATAAAACCACAAAATGTAATGATTTTAGAAGATGGCAGAGTAAAAATCATGGATTTTGGAATTGCTATGGCATTAAATAGTAATGAGTTAACACAAACCAATTCAGTAATGGGTTCCGTTCATTATCTACCACCAGAGCAAGCAAATGGGAAAGGTTCTACGATGAAAAGTGATATTTATTCTTTAGGAATATTAATGTTTGAACTTTTAACTGGAAAACTTCCATTTCGAGGCGATCAAGCAGTAGAAATTGCAATCAAACAAATGAAAGAGCCGATTCCAAGTGTTTGTAAAATAAATCCAAATATTCCACAATCAATAGAAAATATAATTTTAAAAGCTTGTGCAAAAAATCCAAAGAATCGATATGATTCGATAAAAGAAATGAGAGAAGATATCGAGAAAAGTATGGACCCACAACATCAGTTTGAAGAACGACATGTATACAAGTTTCCAGAGCAAGATTTAGAAGAAACAAAAATTATGCCACCAATTAAAGGAACAAAAGAGACAAAAGTAGAAGAAATAGCTACATTTGACGAAGAAGAGAAGCCAAAGAAAAAGAAAAAAAATAAAAAGAAATGGATAATGATTGGTGGAATCACAACTGGATTTTTGGTTATATTTTTGATGACATTTTTATTTTTTATAAAACCAATGCTTACGAAAGTAAAAGATGTTAAAATACCAGATGTAAAGGGGATGACAATTGCCCAGGCAGATGCAGCTTTGCATAAAGAGGGATTGATTGTTGAGAAGAAAGTAGAAGAAAAATTTAGTGACAGTGTAGAAGCAGGGAAGGTAATACAAACGCTTCCAGAAACAAATAGAACTGTAAAGGAAGGAACCACAGTTACATTGATTGTTTCAAAAGGAAAAGATGGTTTTGAGTTAGAGTCTTATATAGGCGAAAAATTCGAGATTATAAAGAAAACTTTAGAAGACAGAGGAATTGTTGTTATTTCTGAAATTCAAGAAATTACGGAGGAAACAGATGACTTAAAAGATGGCGTAGTTGTGGAACAAAGTTTAGAAAAAGGTACCTTTATTGAAACAGGAAAAAGTATTACATTAATTTACACAAAACTAGTAGATGGCTATCCTGATTTTACAGATGGAAGCTGGAATATTGACAGTATAAAAGAATTTTGTGATGACCATAATATTTATTTGACTGTAAAAGAACAAGAAGATGGTACAAAGCCAGAGGGAACAATTTTATCTCAAAGTAGAGAAGCAAAGAGTAAAATTGAAAAGAATGCTCCATTAACGATTTATGTAGCAAAAAAACCAACTATTGTAGAAAAGCCAGATAAGCCAGATGAAGATAAAGAAAATAATGATAAAGAAGACAATAAAGATGAGAATCAAGAAGAAACAAAACCGGAGTAATTATGCGGGGAAGAATTATTAAACTAATTAGTAATGATTATACTGTTTATGCAACAGATAAAAAAGAATATGTTTGTAAATCAAGGGGAAAATTTAGAAATGATAAAGTAAGGCCTTTGGTAGGAGATTTTGTAGAATTTGATGAAATAAATCATTATATTTTAAGTATTGAAAAAAGAAAAAATGAACTAATAAGGCCGCCTGTTAGTAATATTGACCAAGTAATTATCGTAACTAGTACTAAATTACCAGACTTTTCAAGTAATTTACTCGATAAATTATTATACATTATAACATTTCATAAAATAAAACCAATTATTTGTTTTACAAAAATAGATTTATTAAAAGAAGATGAAAAAAGGGATATCGATGTTATAGTACATTATTATCAATCAATCGGATATGAAGTGTGCTTAAACACCGAAATTGACAAAATAAAAGCACTGTTAAAAGGGAAAATAACTGTATTTACAGGACAAAGTGGAGCAGGAAAATCTACTTTATTAAATAAGTTAGATTCAACATTGAAACTTTTAACTGATGAAATTTCAATTGCTTTAGGAAGAGGAAAACATACAACAAGGCATGTGGAATTACATGCTTTGTTTGAAGGCTGGGTTGCAGATACTCCAGGATTCTCTTCTGTCGATTTTGAAGGTATGACAAGTAGTGATATTAGAGACCAAGTACTAGAATTTGAAAATTATAAAAGCGAATGTAAGTACAAGGATTGTATGCATGTAAAAGAGGACTCGTGCAAAATTAAAGAATTAGTAGAAAATCACACTATTTTACCTAGTAGATATCAAAATTATCTAAAATTTATAGGTAGGTGAAATCATGCAATTATCAGTATCTTTTCTGGGAATAAAAGAAAATAGGAAAGAAAGTATATTTAAATTAAGTAATGAAAAAATAGATTTTTTGCACATTGATGTAATGGATGGAGAATTTGTAGAAAATAAAACAGAGAATTTAGAAGAATTAAAAAAAATTCTTCCTTTGTCTGTACCTTTTGACGTTCATTTAATGGTAAAAGATACATTGCATTACATAGAGGAATATGCATCATTAAGACCACATTATATGACAATTCATTCAGAAGTAGATGGTCTTCTTAAAGGAATAGACCTTATAAAAAGTAAAAATATAAAGGTAGGTGTTTCTATTAGTCCAAATACTCCTATTAATAAAATTATGCCTTATTTGCCATTGATTGATTTAGTTTTAGTAATGACTGTGCATCCAGGAAAAAGTGGTCAAAAGTTAATTTTTAATACGGTGAATAAAGTAAATGAATTAAAAAGAATTCGTGATATCCACAAATATGATTATCTAATAGAAGTAGATGGTGGAATCGATGACACAACAATTACAATGTGTAAAAGTGCTGATATATTTGTAGTAGGTTCTTATATTACAGAACGTATGAGTTATGAGAAACAGATTTCTCGTTTGGAAAAAGCCTTAGAAGAAAAGTAAGGTTTTTTTGTTGCTTTTTTTAAATATTTGTATTATAATAGCACCACTAAAAAGGGGGATATATATGAGTTATCATTTGGAGAAAAAGAATCCTTATGCTCAAAAAAAAGCATCATTCAAGAAGAAATTTTGTTCAACAGTTTTAGTAATATTTGCCTGTGGAGTACTAACAATAGCAAGTGGAAGGTTTGCCAGTTTGCATGCGATAGCAGAAGAAACAGAAAAATATCAAGTAACCATTTCTCATTACAATGAATTGGTAGATAAAATAGCTATATATATGAAAGAAAATGGTGGAACAAATCCAGAAGAATGTTTTAAAATATATACTGGATTATTGTGGGATGGTTATTTTTCAAAAGATAAAAATTACGAGTATAGTACAGAAGACAGAAATAATATCACTGGAAATGAAGGGATTAGAATTGTAACAGGAGAAGGAGATTGTAAAACGAATGAAGATTTGTTTTATAAAATTATGAAAAAAATGGGATTTCAAGCCTATCAAGTAGCTAGTAGTCAAAATAAACTAACTTTAAAAAATTTGATATTTGGAAATCATATCATTACAGTAGTTGACTATAATGGCGTTCAGTATTATTTTGATTCAACAAATGGATGCTCTTATAAAAAAATAGGGATGAATTTGATACAAAATGAAAATAAGAAGATAGTTATCACATTAAAACCTCTAATGAGTTATATTTATGGATATAATGACGAATTAGAAACATTACATTTAATTGCAAATGCTCCTGGTTTGAAATCTGGTCAAGCATTGGAAGTAGAAAAAAGATTCAATATTCACCCTGGAAACAGCAAGAAAATATTATTGTTAAGAAAATCAATAGAGCCTCAATTATGTAATATTTATGATACAATTATAAATGAGGGATAATATGACAGGAATATTAGTAATTAATAAAAAAGCTGGAATGACAAGTAGAGATGTTGTAAATGAAGTTGGAAAATTATTGCATACAAAAAAAATAGGTCACACTGGTACATTAGACCCTATGGCAACAGGAGTTTTAGTATTGTGTGTTGGAAAAGCAACAAAAATAGCTGAATTATTGACAGCAACAGAAAAAGAATATGTTGCTGAAATTACGCTAGGTATTGAAACCGATACTTTAGATAATACAGGAACAATTTTAAAGCAAGAAAATGTTTCTTGTTCAAAAGAACAAATCGAAAATGTATTGAAAAGTATGGTTGGAGAATATTTACAAGAAGTTCCACTTTATTCTGCGATTCATGTAGATGGGAAAAAACTTTATGAATATGCTAGAAATCATGAAGAAGTAAAACTTCCATCTAGGATAGTAACAATCTATTCATTAGAATTGGTTCAATATACTACAAATAAATTTACAATTAGAACAAAAGTCAGTAAAGGAACATACATTAGAAGTTTAATTAGAGATATAGCCAAAAAGTTAAATACTATTGGTGTTATGTCAAAATTAGAAAGAACACAACAAGGAATATTTCCTTTAAAGGATAGTGTTACAATAGAGAATATAAAAAACCATACATATTCCATATTGTCTATCAAAGATGCATTGATAAGTTATCCAATGATATCAGTAAATCAAGAATTAGAAAAGAAAATAAAAAATGGTCAAATTATAAAAAATGAATTTGGAAAATCTATCATTTTATTTTTAAATGGGGACCAAGAACCATTAGCCTTATACAAAGTTTATCCAAAAGATGAGGAGTACTTAAAACCGTGGAAAATGTTTTAAAAGAAAATGATGAAATAAGAGGTTTTATTGATAAGAATGGAATTTTAATTAAAGTGGCCACTCTTAATTTAGGAGAAGATTCTGTAGAAATAATAGCAGAATCAATTTTAAAATATTTAGAAAAAGCAACTCTACCATTGAATGATACACGCATCAGAAGAAGAGAATCTTCAAAACGGGTATACCAACAATATTTAGTAGAACATTATAACTACATATATATCCATTTATATTATTCACCAAATAGGGTCGAAATAAAAGAAATGGTTGGACCTAGTAATCCAAATTTGGTTTCTAATTTTCAAAGAAAAAGAGTTATGGAACTTTGTAAAGGACATGTGATAGTGGAAGAATTACCTAAATTTTTAGAAAAGAAAAAATAAGTTTTTTATTGGAATAAAAAATATAATAAAATGAAAAAAATAATTGCATATTTTTATATTATCGTGTATAGTATTATTAGTACTTAGACGTGGATTTAAGAATTTCCGACTTATTTCTAGGTTTAAGCGAATCACAAAAAGGAAGGAGAATGAACATGGCATTGGCACAAACTAAAAAAGCTGAAATTATTAAGAAGTATGCTAAGAATGCAAAAGATACAGGTTCAAGTGAAGTTCAAATAGCAATTCTTACTGAAGAAATCAAAGCTTTAACAAATCATTTAACAGAACATCCACATGATTTCCATTCTAGAAGAGGTCTACTAAAAAAAGTAGGACAAAGAAGAAGTTTATTAAATTACTTAATTAAAACTGATGTAACTAGGTATCGTGAAATCGTTAAGAGTTTAGGATTAAGAAAATAAAAAAATATAAGTAGGCACTCTTTTTTGAGTGTCTTTATTGTTTAAGGAGGTAAACATGAAAAAAACATTTGAATTAGATTTTAGAGGAAGAAAATTAATCGTAGAGCATGGAGAATTAGCCAAACAAGCAAATGGTGCAGTTTTAGTAAGATATGGAGATACTGTCGTATTATCAACGGTTGTAGTATCTAAAAACGCTAATATTTTATCCGACTTTTTCCCACTTATGGTTTTATATCAAGAAAAATTATATTCAGTTGGAAAAATTCCAGGAGGATTTATTAAAAGAGAGGGAAGACCTACTGAAAACGCAACATTAGCAGCTCGTATGATTGATAGACCAATGCGTCCTTTATTTCCAGAAAATTTTAGAAATGAAGTACAAATTGTTAACACCATTCTTTCAGTAGACCAAGATAATAGCCCAGAAATGGCTGCTATGTTTGGTTCTTCGCTTGCTACATCTATATCAAAAATCCCTTTTGACGGACCAATAGCAGGGGTAAAAGTAGGAAGAGTAAATGGGGAGTTTGTAATTAATCCAACGAAAGAACAATCAGAAATTTCTGATATTGACCTTACAGTAGCAGGAACAAAAACTGCAATTAATATGGTTGAATCAAGTGCATTAGAAGCAAGTGAAGAAGATATGTTAGACGCTTTGATGTTTGGTCATGAAGCAATAAAAGAACTCATAGAATTAGAAGAAAAAATTATAGCTGAAATAGGGGAAGAAAAAATGGAATATGAAGTTTTAGATATTCCAGATAGTTTGAAACAGGAAATTAAGTCATTAGTAGGAGAAGAATTAAATAAAGCATTTCATATCAAAGATAAATTGGAAAGCTATACTGCAATTGATAGAATAAAAGAAAGTATTGTTACAAAATATGAAGAAGAGAATGATACGTTAGAAGAAGCTCAATTAAAAGAATTACTTACTAAAGTGAAATTGGTGTTAGAAGAAATAGAATATGAAATATTTAGAAATATTGTTGTAAAGGAAAAAGTAAGAGCAGATGGAAGAGCAATGGACGAAATTAGACCATTATCAACAGATATTGATTTACTTCCAAGGACACATGGTTCAGCATTATTTACTCGTGGACAAACACAAGCTCTATCAGTAGTTACTTTAGGAGCATTAGGAGAACATCAAATTTTAGATGGTCTTAGTATAGAAGATGAAAAAAGATTTATGTTACATTATAACTTTCCACAGTTTAGTGTTGGAGAAACAGGAAGATATGGTGCTCCAGGAAGAAGGGAAGTAGGTCATGGAGCATTAGGGGAAAAAGCATTATCAAGAGTAATACCAAGTGAAGAAGAATTTCCATATACAATTCGAGTTGTGTCTGAAATTTTAGAAAGTAATGGTTCATCATCACAAGCAAGTATTTGTGCTGGATGTATGGCATTAATGGCAGCAGGAGTTCCAATAAAAGCTCCAGTAGCAGGAATTGCGATGGGCCTTATTACAAATGGGGATGATTATACAATATTGACAGATATACAAGGTATGGAAGACCATTTAGGAGATATGGATTTTAAAGTAGCAGGAACAAAAGATGGCATTTGTGCTTTACAAATGGATATTAAAATTAAAGGAATCACAAAGGAAATCTTAAAAGAAGCATTGGCGCAAGCGAAAAAAGCAAGAATGCAAATACTAGATGTCATCAAAGAACAAATTGCACACCCTAGAAAAGAAGTTAGTAAATATGCTCCAAAAACAATGACATTTATGATTAATCCAAATAAAATTAAGGATGTTATTGGAAAAGGGGGAGAAATGATTACTAAAATCATTTTGGAAGCAAGTCATGTAAATGCAGTAACTGATGTAAATGCTGTAAAAGTAGACTTGGAGGATGATGGAAGAGTTATCATTTATCATAGTGACCAGGAAATTATCGATACTACAGCAAATATGATTAAGGATATTGTAAGAGAAGTAGAAGATGGAGAAATTTATACTGTAAAAGTGGTAAAAGTGGAAGATTTTGGATGTTTTGTTGAACTTTGGCCTGGATGTGAAGGACTTGTTCATGTTTCTCATTTGGCAAAGGAACGTGTTGAAAAACCAAGTGATATTGTAAAAGTGGGAGATGAAATCGTAGTAAAATCTCTAGGATATGATAAAAAAGGAAGGCTTAATCTTTCTAGAAAAGAAGCAATGAAATAATGGATTCTACAGCAAAATTAGTAACAGAAGTGTGTCATTATATTTATACACATGGAGAATATCCCCCAAGAGGAACTTTATCGAGTGAAGGAAAAGATTTAGGCAAAGCCCTAACTAGATTTCGTTCTGGAGAAACCAAATTAACAAAAGAGCAAATAGAGATTTTAGGGGAAGCAGATTTATTTTTAAGTAGAACTGAAAAGAATGTTAGAGAAATAGAAGCTTATTATAATATGCATGGTTGTTTACCACTAGGAGAAGAGAATGCTAGATTGGTAGAGGTTATGGGAAACTATAAAGATGGAAAAGTGCCAATCACAAGCGCTCAATATCAGCGCCTAGAAGTGATAGGAGTATTTTTGAATAATACAGAAAGAATGATTCGAGCAATAGAAGCATATTGTGAAAAATATCATAAAGCACCTAGTAGAGGGAAAAAAAGTCCTGAAGGATATGATATGGGAAGTGCTTTGATTGGATATCGTAGTGGAAAAAGACAGCTTACTTTAGACTAAAAAAGACGTTTAGAAGCACATGGAATTCCTCTTCCTAATGCTACGATTAAAGAAGAACCAACGATTTCCGTAAGAATGGTAGAGAAAAAAGAAACTTTATCTGACAAAATCGAAAAATTGAAAGCAGAAAAAAAGAGTTTAATTGGAACTGAAGAAAAAAGGATTGCAAAGTTGTAATTCCTTTTTTGTGATATAATGGGATTGGTGAAGAATATGAAAAAGGATGCTCTTGTAACTTTATTATTAGCGGTCATTTTGGTTGTTGGTGTTACTATTTTAAATAAGAAAGAAACAAAAAAAGAAAAATCTTATTTTTTTGTTGAGACTCCAATTTTGAAATATAGTCCAACCATGAGTAGTGTAAAAGGTTTTCCATTTACGATAAAGTGTAATAATGGTCAAATTGTAACAATAGAAATAACAAATGGTACATTACAAGATGAAAAAGAAATATTAAAAGAAAATAAAGTATCATGCAATAAAACGGTATATTGGAATGAAGAAGAAATTGTGAATGAAATAAAAATAAAATTTTATTCTAATGAACCATCAGTAAAAAAGCAAGAATTTACATTATATAAAAATGATGAACAAGAATTTTATTTATCAGAATAGAATGTAAAGTTAAAAAAAAAAATAAAAATTTACTTATTTTTTTTAATTTTTAGTGTACAATAAATATAGTAGAGAAAATTTAGAAATGAGGAGTGAAGTAAGTGAAAAATGTACTTGCAGTCATTGGAACTATTATTATAGTAGGACTTTGTGCATATGGCATCTATAAGCAAGTAGATGACTTTAATAAGAAAAATGAGGAAAAAGGTATTTCTTATGTAGAAAAAACAAAAACTATAATATTTTAAAAAGAGCTTATAGCTCTTTTAATTTGTTATAAATTTCTTCTACTGGTAGCAAATCCTGTCCTTCTTTGTAATATGGTTTTAAGTGCAAATGAAAATGTTTTACTTCTTGAATTACTCCATTATTTTGAATCAATGTAAGACCATCTATTTTTAGTTTTTCTTCTAATAAAGATTTCATGTTTTTTGTCACATCTAAGAGATGGTTCCAAATTTCATTTTCTATTTCAGTAATGTCTAAAACATGTTTTTTTGGAATGATTAACATATGACCATTAGAATCAGGATTGATATCTAAAAATACTTTAACAAATTCATCTTCATAAATTGTATAGGATGGAATTTCACCCGTTATAATTTTACAAAAAATGCAGTTCATATTATCACGCTCCATATTTTATTATAAACAAAATAAAAAAAAGAGTAAACTCTTTTTGGTGAATATCTGCGAATATTCTAGTATTATTATGTCATTTTATAAAGGTTTTATACATTTACTAAACAAGAAATAAATGGTAAAATAAAGATTAGGTGATATTATGCACATATTAAAAATAGAACACTTAACAGTGGAAGTAGAAAATAAAATCATTTTAAAAGATTTTAATCTAGAAATAAAAAGTGGGGAAATTCATGCTATCATGGGACCAAATGGTACTGGTAAATCTACATTATCAAAAGTGATTATGGGTTATCCAGGATATCATATTTTAGAAGGAACAATTGTTTATGATGAAACTGTTATCAATGATTTGTCAGTGGATAAAAGAGCGAAATTAGGCCTTTTTTTAGGAATGCAAATGCCACTTGAAATCGAAGGTGTTACAAATGCTGATTTTCTAAGAAGTGCTTTAAATGAAAAGGAGAAAGAGAACTTTCATTTGATGAAGTTTATAAAAAAATTGGATGTTACAGTAGAATCATTAGAAATGCAAAAAGAAATGATTCATCGTGGAGTAAATGTTGGATTTTCAGGTGGAGAAAGAAAAAAGAATGAAATTTTACAAATGTATATGCTAGAACCAACATGTGTTCTTTTAGATGAAATAGATTCAGGTCTTGATGTAGATAGTTTACGAATCGTTGGCAATCATGTTATGGAATACTTTACAAAAGAAGAACCAGCTATATTATTAATTACGCATTATCAAAGGTTATTAGAATATATCAAACCAACCCATATTCATATTATGATAGATGGTAGTATTGTCAAAGATGGAAATTATGATTTGGTAAAGGAAATTGAAACATTTGGATATGATAAATTTAAGAAAAATAGGACTCATGCTATAGAGGAAATGAATGCACATGAATAAAATAAAAATAGAAAATGATATTGTAGTAAAAAAAGAATTAAACAAGAAAGTTCGCCTATCTTTTTTAGAAAAAACTGAAGATTTCATGGTGAATAAACTAGTAATTGACTTATTAGAAGATACAACTTTGGAAATTGAATATCATAATGAAACGGCTCAAAAATTAGATATTTTAATTAGAGTATATGAACGAGTAGAAGCAAAAATATTAGAAATTAGAAATGGAAATTTAATGAAAATTCAATATCGCTATGAATTAGATAATGATAGTGTTTTGAATGTTCAAAAGTTTCATCATATGAATGGTATAAAAGAATTGGATAATATTTATTTGAATGGTAAGAATTCTAAAATAGATTATACATTAAAGACAATTTCTAGAGCGAGAGAAAAATATGATATTACAGTTTATCATGAAGGAAAAAATACAGAGAGTATGATTCGAACAAATGGTGTGAATTTATTAGATGGAAGTTTAGATTTTCACATTACAGGATTTGTTCCAAATGGGAAATCAGGAGCGAAATTAGACCAAAAAAATAGAATTATTAATTTGAACAATCAAAAATGTAGTATTCATCCAAATTTGTTTATTGATGAATATGATGTTATTGCAAACCATTCAGCATGGATAGGAAAATTTAGGGAAGAAGAGCTATTTTATCTGGAAAGTAGAGGACTTACAGAATCGTTAGCAACCAATTTACTTGTGAAAGGCTTTTTGCTCTCTAATTTAGAACTTTCAAATAAAAGAAAAGAAGAATTTGTCAGTATCATTAATCAGTATTGGAGGTGAATTATGAATAGAGAAGACTTTAAAATGTTAGAAGAAAACATAATTTATTTTGATAATGGAGCAACAACATTAAAACCTAAAGTATTAGGAGAAAAAATAAGTGAATATTATAACTCTTATAGTGCAAATGCTCATAGAGGAGATTATGATATCAGTTTAAAAGTAGATGCTATGTATGAAAATACAAGAGATTTAGTGCGCGAATTTATAGGAGCTAAAAAAACATCTGAAATAATTTTTACAAGTGGGTCAACAGATTCCCTAAATAAAATTATATTTGGCTATTTTAAAAATCATTTATCATCTGGAGACGAAGTTTTAATAACCAAGTCAGAACATGCTTCTAATGTTTTGCCTTGGTTTGAGTTACAAGATAAAATAGGAATTAAAGTAAATTATATTCCGCTAGATGAGCATTTGGAAGTGACATTAGAAAATGTAAGAAAAAGTGTTACAAAGAATACAAAAGTCATTAGCATTGCACATGTTACAAATGTAGCTGGGGATATTAGACCATTAAAAGAAATTATTCAATATGCACATGAACTTGGAATTTTAGTAAATGTGGATGGAGCTCAAAGCGTTCCACATATAAAGGTGAATGTTGAAGAGTTAGATATTGATTTTTTGAGCTTTTCTGCTCACAAAATGTGTGGACCAACAGGAGTTGGTATTCTTTATGGAAAAGAGGTTTTATTAAAACAAACAAAACCGATTATATTTGGTGGCGGAATGAATGCAAGTTATTTACCTGATGGAACTAGGGTATATGATGAACTTCCAACATTACTAGAAGCAGGAACTCCAAATATTGCAGGAGTGATTGGTTTTGGAGCAGTACTAGAATATTTAAATAAAATTGGAATGGATAAAATTGAAGAAAAAGAAAAAGAGCTAAAGGAGTATGCATTAAAAAAACTTTCAGAAGTTCCAAATGTGATTGTTTATAATGATTATACAAAAAGTGGTATCATTGCTTTTAATATGACAGATATTTTCGCCCAAGACTTGGCAATTTATTTAAACAATTATGGAATTTGTGTAAGGGCAGGGAACCATTGTTCTAAAATCTTAAAAGATGAAATTGGAATAAAAAATACTTGTCGTGCAAGCTTTTATTTTTATAATACCAAAGAAGAAATCGATAGATTTATAGAAGTGCTAAAAAATCCAAATATCAAAGCAGAAATTATTTAATAACGAATGTTACATACAATTTTTATAGAATCGATAGAAATAAAAATCTAATAGTGAGCATCTCCAAAAGGAGATGTTTTCTTATAGCTTAAAAAGAGTATAAAAATAAATTTTTATTATGACATTAAGAGAAAATAAAATATGATTTGACCAAATATTGTCTATCTGCTATTATGGTATTAGAAGGACGTGGCAATATTGGAATTTGGAAGTATCAGTTTTTTATATTTCTTTTTTCCATTTTTCTTCATTGTATATTACTTGCTAAAAGAAAAGTGGAGAAATATTTGGTTAATAGTTAGTAGTATTCTCTTTGTTTTCTATGGACGAGATTCTTTTGTTATCTATTTCTGCTTAATTACAGGATTAAATTATTTAGGATTATCTAATTTAAATCATCTTCCAAAAAATATCTCAAAAAAGAAAATCATAGCATGGCTTATTTTTTCAGAAGTATTAATTTGGTTTCTTTTCATCAGAAATATTAGAGTCGAACAGTTTGCGATATATCCAATTTGTTATATGATAGTTTTACTTTCCAATATAGGAACTTTATTAGATTTTTATAAAAATAAAAGAAAGTCTCCAAAATTTTGGAATTATATGTTGTATATAAGTTGTTTTTCAAAACTTTTATTTGGACCTGTTATATCTTATTATGATATGGAACAAGAAATTAAAAAGAGAAATATAAATAGAGAGTGCATTATAGATGGTTGTTTTCAGTTTTTAAGAGGGCTATTTCAGAATGTATTATTACTAGGAATGTTATCCTTATTAAAAGAAGAATTATTCATGATTCCATCCTCTGTATTGGCAACTTGGACATTAATCATAACAACAATGCTACAAGTTGTGCTTTTTATGATGAGTTATTCAAATATGTCTGCAGGACTTAGTAAAATGTTAGGTTTTCATTTAAAAGAAGAAACAAATTACCCATTATGTTTGATACAAATGAAATGCTTTTTTTCTACTTGGCATTATAGTATTTCTAATTTTTGGAGTCAATATTTAAAAACAAAATTTCCGTTATTGATACAAATGTTTTTCTTCATGATGCTACTTTCCATTTGTTATGGATTCAATTATTCTATTCTTTTATGGTTCTTATTTATTGGTGTTGGTATTGTAATAGAAGAATGTTATTTGTTGAAAAAAAAGATTTCAAAAAAATGTCTTATGATGATTCATATTGTATGGATGATATTATCATTTAGTTTATTCGTTCAACCTGATGTATTAGATACTTGGAGACATTTATTTGATAGAACTATTTGGAATGAACAAATTTGGTATTTATTAAGTGCTTATTTTTTTGTTTTATTTGTTTCAATCTGCATTGTTTTTAAATTTGGAAAAAAATTGAATCAAATTCTAAAACGAATCCCTTGGTATTCAATGATTAGAATGATTCTTTATGTTATTTGTTTATGGCTTACATTAATTGCCTTTATATCAGGACTCAATCATTCAATTTAAAAAATGAGGTGAATTATGAAAAAATTAAATTTTCTATTTATTCTTTCTATACTTATAGCATTAGGAATGACAGGCGTTTTCTTTTTGACTTCTCAAAACAGAAAATATAGTAACGAAGAAGGTCGATACTTATTAGATAAACCAAAATTTAATTGGAATTCTAATAAGACAATGAAAATATTTGAAACATATTATAGTGACCATTTCTTCTTTCGTAATACATTATTAGAACAAGCAACAAATATAAAAAATCAACTGGGGATTAATATTCAAAATGATGTTCATATTGGAAAAGATGAATATTTATTGGAAATTCCAAAAGAAGTGCAAAAACCGAATGAGTTTATAAAGAAAATTAATGATTTTTATAAAAAGCATAACAGTATTAATATGTCAGTAATATTAATTCCGAGTCATATAACAATAAATGAAGAAAAAGCTTCAAAAAATGTTCCTATATTTGATGAATATCATCAGATAAAATCTATCTATCATCAACTAACAGTTAATACAATTGATGTAATTCCAATTTTAAAAGAAGGGTTACAAGATTATCCTATGTATTATCGTTTAGATAGCAATTTAACAAGTTATGGTGCTTATTATATATATAAAGAATATGCGAGGTTGAATGACTTAGAAGAACTTTTAATCACATCATTTGAAATAGAGGAAGTAACCAATAAATTTTCAGGAAATCTAGTGAAAAAAGCGCATACCTTTTCTTACAAAAAAGATACTGTGGTAAAATTTGTTCCAACTAAAAACTTTAAATTGGATGTTGTATATTCAGATAGAAAAGAGATAACACTTTATAATGAGGACCGCCGCCTCGGAGAGCTTGGACCCGACGAG
>JAAWNF010000024.1 GCA_022798795.1 Bacilli bacterium | reverse complement strand
ATAGAAGTAATTTAATATAAATATAATTTTTGTTTAGAAGAACATATAGGTGAAAAATGTAAGTAAAATTAATGAAGGAGTTAGGAAATAATTATATGAAAAAGGTTTTTGTTACTGGCTGTTGTGGTTATATAGGTAGTCATACTTGCGTTGAATTATTAGAGGCAGGTTACCAAATTGTAGGATTAGATAACTTTAGTAATAGTAAAAGAGAAGTATTGAATAAAATAAAACAGATTACCAATAAGGATATTATATTTTATGAAGGAAATATGTTAGATAAATCATTACTAGATAAGATATTTGAAGAAAATGAAATTGTCATGGTAATTGATTTTGCAGCTTATAAATCTGTTGGAGATAGTGTAAAGAAGCCAATTGAATATTATATGAATAATGTCAGTAGTGTTTTAACACTTTTACAAACAATGAAAGAACATAATGTGAAATCTCTTATTTTTAGTAGTAGTGCTACTGTATACGGAAATCCTGAAACAGTTCCTATTACAGAACAAACAAAAACAGGTGGTACAACAAATCCATATGGAACAAGTAAACTATATGTAGAAGAAATATTAAAAGACTTGTATCACTCTGATAACTCTTGGAATATTTGTATTTTTAGATATTTTAATCCAGTAGGTGCTCATCAAAGTGGTTTAATTGGCGAAGAGCCAAATGGAATACCAGCTAATTTAATGCCATTTATAGCCAAAGTTGCAAACAAAGAACTAGAATGTCTAAATGTTTTTGGAGATGACTATAATACAAAAGATGGAACTGGAGTTCGAGATTATATTCATATTGTCGATTTGGCGAAAGCACATGTTTGTGGTGTAAAAAAATTAGTCAAAGAACAAAGCGGACTATTTATTTACAACTTAGGAACAGGTAGTGGATATAGTGTGTTAGAGATGATAAAAGCATTTGAAAGAGTAAATGGAGTAAAAGTTCCATATAAAGTCGTAGAAAGAAGACCTGGAGATATTGATGAATGTTATGCAGATTGTAGTTTGGCAGAAAAAGAATTGAATTGGAAAGCCACAATGAATATTGAAGATATGTGTAAGGATGCTTATCATTTTATAAAAAATAATTCCATTACTAATAAATAAAAGATTAATAATCGATATTTATAATGGTTGCTTAGTTATATGAAGAAATAACAAACACTGCTATATAGTGGTGTTTTTTTGTTTCCCTATTATATATGTTTACAATTATTTTATGGTATTGTATAATGATAGTAGGAAGAGGTAAAGAAAATGAACAAGAAGTTATCAAAATTAGCAAATGTTTATAAAAAATATGGATTTGTTGGGTTTATGAAAAAATTATATGCTTATATAAAAGCAAACTATTTAGATAAAATTAGTTTTGACGTTTTTTTCCATAAAAAGAAATACCAAAAAATAATTTCAGAAATACTAGCCCAAGACTATGATAGAATTATTTTATGGAGGAGCAGTTTTGGATACAAAGTGCCATTATTTCAAAGACCTCAACATATCTCTAATCAACTATCAAAACATAATTGTTTGGTATTATATGAAGTAACTACAATGACCGATAAAGTGAAAACAGTAAAAAAACAAGCGGATCATTTATATTTATTTAATTTTAATAATCTAGCACTGAATAAAATTTTAATGAATGAATTAGTAAAAATTAAAAAACCAAAATATTTTCAACTGTATTCAACGGACTGGAAATTATCTATTCGTGACATAGAAAATTATATGCAACAAGGATTTGGTTTTATTTATGAATATGTCGACCATATTAGTCCTGATTTATCAGGAACAAAAGAACTCCCACAAAATATCAGTGATAAATATGAGTTTGCTATGTCGCATAAAGAAGTGATTGTAGTCGTAACAGCAGATGCTTTAAAAGAGGATGTAGTAAAAAAACGTGGAGAAGAAAACCTTGTATTTTCTAGTAATGGAGTTGACTATCATTTTTTTAGAGAAATTGATGATACTTATCAATTTGAAGAAGAATTTCAAAAAGTTTTAGAAAAAAAGAAGCCAATTGTTTGTTATTATGGAGCATTGGCAAAATGGTTCGATTATGAACTTTTAAAAAAAATAGCAGCTACCAACCAATATAGTGTTGTTCTATTCGGCATTAAATATGATGGTTCTTATGATGAAAATATGGGTCAAATTGAAAATGTGTACTTTTTAGGACCTAGGGATTACAAGGTGCTTAAGAATTATGCTGATAAAGCAGATGTTCTGATTTTACCCTTTTTACTAAATGATATTACAAAATCAACGAGTCCTTGTAAACTATTTGAATATATGTCTTTGCATAAACCAATTGTAACAACAGATTTACTAGAATGCAGAAAATATGAATCAGTTATGATAGGAAAGACACATAAAGAATTTTTAGAAAAGTTAGAAGAAGCTATTAAAAATAAAAATGATAAAAAGTATATAGATTTATTAGATAAAGAAGCAAGAGAAAACGACTGGAGTAAAAAAGCAGAAGTAATGATTCAATTACTAAAAGAACAAGAATATAAGCAAAAATAAGGACTTTTTCTGAGTCCTTTTTATTGTACTTTAAATACAATTGATTGAAATTTTATTTGTTTTAAAAAAAATGTTAAAAAGTAGTTGACAACTTCTATTCTTTTTCATATAATGTTATTAACAGGACGGCCAGACTGTGTAAAATTTTATTTTAACATATTAACAAAAAGATAATAAGAGGTGATAGTATGGAAGAAAAAGAAATTTGGAAATTGGTTCAAAATTGGATTGCATTAGAAAAACATAGAGAAGAAAAATCCTTTTTAGAACACATTGCTTCTTTAAATGAGCAAAATGAAAGGTTAAAATTCTACGATTTAGAGCTATATTACAAGGAGGAGGAATCTAGAAGAGAAACATACTTTTTTATTATTAGACCACATTTGATTCAGATGTTTAAGGGATTTGTATCAGAAAATGATGGAAGAATTTACGCTGAAGATTGGGAAATGGTGAAACAAATTTCTTGTGATTTCATTAAAATGCCAGAAATTATTGGAAGAACTAGCGACATAATAGAGCCATTCGAGGCAATAGCGTCCCTATTGAAAGGAGGAGCTTATATTATTGACGGAATTTCTAGCGAAGGCGTGAATTATTATCAAGAAAAAAATATAGATGGTATCTATGGAAAAATATTAGAAAGCTCACACTATATGAAAATTGGTAGGAGACGAAAAAAAGAAAAAACAAATATTAAAGTACAAAAAATATGTATTTCTGAACTTGATAATATAGAAGAAGTAAAACTAATTCAATTCAGAGAAGAGATTTTACCAATTTTCCCAAAACACCATGTCGGTCAATATTTGATTGCGATAGATTTAATAAATAGTTTATTAAAAAAACAGGTAGAAAAAGTCTACCAATTATTATAAAAAATGTTTTTAACAAAAAGATAGAAAGAAGGACTTGAAAATGAAAAAGAAATTGATTGTAGTAATAGATATGGTAAATGGATTTGTAAATATAGGGGCATTACATCACTCTTACATTAACCATATTGCTTCAGGCATAAAAATGCTTGTAGAACAAAAATTGAAGAATGGAGACGATGTTATTAGTTTTAGAGATTGTCATAGCTTAACTGATAAAGAATTTGAAAATTATCCAATTCATTGCTTAAGTGGGACTGTAGAAAGTGAATTAATTCCAGAATTAAAATCATTAGGAGAAAAAATGGTAGATATTCCTAAAAATACAACAAATGGTTTTGAAACAGAACAGTTTCAGAAATTTTATCAAACACATTATAAAGAATATGACGAAATCATTGTTGTAGGGTGCTGTACTGATATTTGTGTCACTGATTTTGTGCTTGCATTAGCGGAATTTCATAAAAAGAATGCAATAAATACTCCTATTACAGTACCAATGGATTTGGTAGAAACATTTGATGGACCAAATCATGATAGAAAAGTGATGAATGAAATAGGATTTGAAAAGTTAAGAAAAGAGGGAGTAAATCTTGTAGAAAGTTATATAGAAAAAAAAGAAAAACAATATGTGTTATAGAAAGAAGGAAAAAGATTATGAAAATGAACGAAATTATGTCAACAGACCGCTATGAATTTACAATGGGGAATGGCTATTTAGAAGAGGGAATGAAAAATGAGATAGCTTATTTTGATGTTTTTTTCAGAAGAAATCCTCTAAAAAATGGCTATACCATCATGGCTGGATTAGACCAAATTATTGGAGATGTAGAAAACATGCATTTTGAAGAAGAAGACATTGAATACTTCAAAGCACAAGGGATATACACAGCAGAATTTTTAGAATATTTAAAAAACTTTAAATTTACAGGAGATATTTATGCCATACCAGATGGAACCCCAGTATTTCCAAATGAGCCAACCATTACAGTACGAGCAAATTTAATAGAAGCTCAAATATTAGAAACGTTGCTACTGAGTCACTTTAATAGTGCTTCATTAGTAGCAACCGCTGCCAAAAGAGTTGTCTTGGAAGCTGGAAAGCCTGTTATGGAATTTGGAAGTAGAAGAACTCATACAAAAGCTGCTATAGATGCTGGAAAGAATGCTTATTTAGCTGGATGTTCAGGAACTTCTAATGAAGCAACAGGGAGATATTATGGAGTGCCAACTTTAGGAACAATGGCACATTCTTGGATAACTGCTTTCGATAATGAATATGAAGCATTCTTAAAATATGCCAAACATAATCCAGAAAACACTGTTTTCTTGGTAGATACTTATGATGTACTTAGAAGTGGAATCCCAAATGCAATTAAAGTAGCAAATGAATATTTAAGACCAAATGGACTACCATTTAAAGGAATTCGAATAGATAGTGGAGATTTAGCTTATCTTTCAAAAGAAGCAAGAAAAATGTTAGATGAAGCTGGATATCAAGAAGCAAAGATTTGTTTATCAAACGGTCTTACTGCAGAAACGATAAGAGATTTAAATATTCAAGGTGCAAAAGTAGATTCTTATGGAATTGGAGATAATATAGCAGCACCATTAGACCGTCTGGGTGGTGTTTATAAATTAGTTGCACTAGAAGAAATGGGAAACATAGTTCCTAAAATAAAAGTAAGTGCAGATGAGATAAAAACTATCAATCCTGGATATAAAAAAGTATATCGTTTTTATGATAAAAAAACAGGTTATGCTCTAGGAGATGTAGTTGCTTTAGCTAGCGAAAGAATTCCAAAAGATAAATTTACATTAGTTGACCCTACTGATACATGGAAAAGAACAACAATTACGAATTATGAAGTTAGAGAACTACAAGTTCCAATTTATCAAAACGGAATTCTTGTTTATCAAGAACCAACATTAAAAGAAAGCAGAGAATATTGTACTACCCAAATGGATACATTATATGAAGAAGTTAAACGTCTAGAAAAACCACACCAATATTATGTAGACTTAACTACAGAACTTTTGAAATTAAAAAGAGAACTCATTGCAAGTACAACAGAAAGTGTGACTACGAAAGAAAAGAGCATTGGTAGACTATGGTAAGAAAAGAAACATTAACGAAATTAAAAAATTATATCGAAGAACTAAAAACCATTAAAGTAGAACAAGTTGCTTCTCCATCTAAATTTTTAACGATAGAACCAGCTATTTATCATTTGAACAATGGAAAAACCATGAAAAGAGAATTATTAAAAAAACAAGCAAAAGACGGAAGTGCTGCAATAATTTTACCAGTCACAAATGAAAATAAAACAGTATTAGTAGTAGAACCTAGATTGGGTTCTACTAGAACTGTAGCAGTTGGTCTTCCAGCTGGTTATATTGAGCCTGGTGAAGAACCATTAAATGCAGCAAAAAGAGAGCTAGCAGAAGAAACTGGATATGTTTGTGGAACTTATCGATTACTTAGTAAATATTACCAAGACCCAGGAATTAGTAAAGCTTACAACTATGCATACCTCGGACTTGATGCAGAACACATAAAAACGCAATCATTAGACCCAGAAGAATTTATAAGATTTTTAAAGTGTGATTATGAAGAAGCATTAGAATTAGTAGAATTGGGGTATATTGAAGACTTACAAGCGCAATTTG
Organism: Bacilli bacterium; assembly: GCA_022798795.1. GTDB lineage: Bacteria > Bacillota_I > Bacilli_A > RF39 > UBA660 > MGBC102946. Next base: position 13,577 of record JAAWNF010000024.1, on the reverse strand, counting down.
TATTGGAAAAAGCCAAACAATATTTATTAAAAAGATAGGAAACATAAATGAGTGAAACAAAATAAAAATAAATCATTTACAAGGAGTGTATGCTATACATAGAAGTAGAAGTTATTATCTAATGGAAGTAGCTTTTAACTTATTATAAGTTATACTTATAATTTATATCAAAAAAGGGTATTATACTTTTAAAAAAAAGAAGCTTATAATGAATGTAGAAGCAAAGAGTGCTTTAGAGGAGGAATATTTTATGAAATTTGATGCAAAAAAAGAAAAGGAAAAAATAATTGACTTTATTAGAGATTATTATAATAAAAATCATGTTGATGGTGCGATTTTAGGAATCAGTGGAGGAAAAGACAGTGGTGTTGTTGCAGGACTATTTGTAGAAGCATTAGGAAAAGAAAATGTAATTGGAGTGACACTTCCATGCCATTCTATAGAAACAGATAAAAGCGATGCCAAGTTAGTTAGTGATTATTATGGATTCCCACTTTATAATTTTGACTTAACAGAAGTATATGACACATTTAAAAAAGAATTAAAAAACATTGGAGACTTTGATGAAGAAGATACAAAAGATAGTGATATTAATTTAAAACCACGTTTTAGAATGGCAACAGTTTATTATTTGGCAGCTTTGTTTAGTAAACTTAGTCACAAAACTTATTTGGTAGCAGGAACAAGCAATAAATGTGAACTTTATGTTGGATATTTTACCAAAGGTGGAGATAGCGTACACGATATTTCACCAATTGCTGATTTGACAGTAGAAGAAGTAATAGCGCTTGGAGCAGAATTGAAAGTTCCAGAACCAGTTTTATATAAAGCACCAAATGATGGTTTATCAAATAAAACAGATGAAGACAAACTAGGAGTTACTTATAAAGCAATCGCAGATTATATAGAAGACCCAAATAAAGTATCAGAAAAAGATAGAAAAACCATTGAAAGATTACATAAAAACAATGCTCATAAATTTGTAATTCCAACATATAGGAGAGGATAATATGAAAAAAGTAAGACTATTTGTTAATCAAAATGAATTTTCTAAGACAGTCGCACAAGATTTAATTGAAATATTACATCATCATAATTTTGAAATTACCGAGAAGGATTATGAAATAGCGATTTCAATAGGTGGCGATGGAGCCTTTCTTAGAATGGTAAAGGAAACCAATTTTGACCCAAGTATTTATTATATTGGAATTCATACAGGAACATTAGGCTTTTTACCAGAAGTCCTTCCAAATGAACTAGAAGAATTTGTAAGCTATCTAGAACACGGAGACTATAAAATAAATGAGATTGGAATCTTAGAAACGACTGTTTTTGGAAAAAAGAAAAAGAAATTCATTGCGTTAAATGATATTGTTGTAAGAGATGCAGAATTAAATAGTCTTACTTTCAATGTAAAATTAGAAGGAGAACTGTTAGAAAAGTTTAAAGGAGACGGAATGCTTATTTCCACATCTATTGGTTCTACTGCCTATAACTTGAACTTTGGAGGAAGCATGGTATATTTTAAACTGCACACGTTACAACTAACACCAATAGCGCCTTTTAATAGTAGCAGTTATCGTAATCTACAAAATTCAATTGTGATGCCAGAATATGTTTCTATTGATTTAGAACTAGAGTCGAAAAAAAATTTGATTCTGACTGTTGATGGTGAAAATTATGAACTGAAAGAAGTTATAAAAATCACTTCAAAAGTAGGAAATAAAAAAATTAAGCGGCTAAGATATCATGATGTACCATTTGGGACCATTATTAGAGAAAAGTTTTTGGGGTGATAAAATGAAAATTGGAATATTTGGAGGAAGTTTTAACCCTCCACATAAAATGCATGAAAAAATGGCAAGAGAATTAATTGAAAAAAAATTTTTAGATAGAGTCATTTTTGTTCCAACTGGAAATAAATATCAAAAAAAAGAACTTATTGAGGGAGAAAAAAGATTTGAAATGTTAAAAATAATCGCTTCAAAATACCCTTTTTTTAAAGTATCTGATTTTGAACTAAAAAATGAGCTTACTTATACATTTCAAACTTTAGAGCATTTTAAAACTGAATTTCCTAATGACGAAATTTATTTTATACTAGGAGCGGATAATCTAGCAGATATCTATAATTGGAAAAACTATGAATACTTATTAGAACATTATCATTTTTTGGTAATCAATCGTGGAAACGCAAAAACAGAATTAATGAGAAAATTTAAAAAGTATGAAAATCATATTGAATTTGTTCCAATTGAGCAAGACGAACTGTCCTCTACACAAATTCGTTATTTTTTGAAAAATCACAATAAAAAAGCTTTATTAGAATTGGATTCAGAAGTTGCAGATTATATTTTCAAACATAGATTATATGAATAGATATGTGAAAAATCATATTTTTCTATGTTGCTATTTAAAAGCTAACAAAAAACATGATAAAAATATAAAACAAGAAGAATATAGCCAAGAATTTACATTTAATACCTCTTCAAATGATTGTTTAAACTCAAAAAATATGTTACAATAAGCATCATTAAAAAGGAGGAAATGATATGCGTATCATTAATTACGTAGAAGAAGAAACAAAATTTTTAAAGTGCAATAATAGTTTTGTTGAGCCAAGCAAAGTGAAATATAAAATAAATTCTGATTGGGTAACATTTAATTGTTGGAACGCTTCTGAATGTGAAAGAGAAATGATGGTTTCTTTCTTTCCAATGATTCCTTTACTAGAACAAAATGTGACATTTAATGAAGCTGACTACATTATTTATGCTCATCCCTATGCGAGAGTAGAGGATATGTCTCCATGTGTTATAAAAGATTTAGAACATATTGCAAAGATGCGCAAACCTGATGCAGAAATTATAGTTGTTGGTAAGGCTGCAAATGCCGAAAAATTATTGAATAATTCTATTCCAAATATAACATTTTATGAATCTCACTATACAGAGGCATTAGGAAAACGTTTTGGTTTTGATATCAAAGACGAACATTTTGTTTTCGATTCTGATACAGGAAATTTAAATATTTGGCCAGTGAATGGTTGCTTGAAACAATGCAGCTTTTGTCGCCGTTGTTATATGAATATTCCATTTGAAAGCATCAGTTTAGAGGAGATAAAAAGGGAATTGGATTACATAAAAAAAACAAATCCTGAAATGATGCGATGTGTGAATTTAAGAGCGGAAAATTTAACAGAATATGGAATTGATATCTATGGAGAACCAAGATTACATGAATTAATAGACTTAATTGATAGCTATGATGAAGTAGAAGAAATAGCTTCTAATATAGGCTTAGCAATTGGGGAAATAAATGATGATGTCTTAAATTCTCTTTGTAAAACTAAAAAAGTAAAATTTCTTCCTCTTAATTTAGAAGTGGGAAGCAATAGATTACTAAGTCTTATTAATAAAGGACATACTAGAGAGCAAGCAATCCAAATATATAAAAGACTAAGAGAAGCTCATCCTGATATTCACCTAACAACAACTGTAATGATTGGATTTCCAATGGAAACTTTGATTGATATTTATGAATTGGCAGAATTAATAGGAGAAACAGAACCAAATTTTGTGTTATGTAATTTTGTAGGAATACAGCCTAAATCTCCTTTAGCAAGTTTACCGCCTTTAACTAGGTCATTGAAAGAATATCATCAAAAATTTTTATTACAACTTCTAAAAAGTCAAGAAAGAAGTATCCCACTAGAAATAAGTTATGAAAAAGTTTTAAAAACAAATAAACGTTCTGATTTGAGAGAAGCTCAAGACAGAAGAGAATTTTATGAAGAATATTCTTTATATACAATACCAACAAAAAGATTAGTTTTAACAAAAAAATAAAAGTATATTATGAAGTTAGATATTTTTTTAAAAGTGATGAACAATTTTTATGACAATTCGTCACTCAACTGTGCAAGTCTATTTCAGTGGCAAAGGAGAATGACCACTTTTAAAACCTCATAAGCAACATATTACTAACGAACATAAGTAATACTGTTGCTTTTTTATTCCATTTTTCTTCATTTATTTTTTGGCAATTCTATAGGCTTAAAAAACAAATAGTTTTGATAGAGCAATAATAAGTGCTATAATAAAAAGGGATAGATATGGATACATATTAAAAAAGAAAAGGTCTAAAAAGTTAGGAAATAGATAGAGAAAGGAAATCAAAAATTATGTTAGAAAAAGCAGAAAGAGTCGTAAATTTATTAATAGAAAGAAAAGAACAAATTGCAACGATGGAATCTTGTACAGGTGGAGGACTAGCAAATATGATTACAAATATTCCAGGAGCGAGTGAAATATTACTCTATAGTGCAGTAACTTACTCAAATGAATATAAAATAAAGATGGGGGTTTTAAAAGAAACGATTGATAAATATACTGTTTATAGCATGGAAACAGCTACCGAAATGGCAAGAGCAATTTCTACTTTTGCGCATTCTGATTATGGAGTTGGTATTACAGGAAAATTAAAGCGAAGTGACCCAAATAATATTACAGAAAACGACGATTTGGTCTATTTTGTCATTTATGATAGAAATAAAGACTTGTTTTACAAAGATAGTCTATCTGTTACAAAAGAGGAAAGAGTTGAAAATAAAGATATGGTAATTGAAAAAGTATTAGATGGACTAATAGAGGCAATAAAAAAATAGTCTGGGTATTATCACAATATTGTTAATAACAGTAAAAATTTAAAAAAAATAATATGAAAGTATAAATAAAAAAATGTTTATATGGTATTCTAGAACAAGAGAGGTGTTTTTATGAATGACTTAAAAGCAAATTATGAATTAGCACTCCAAAAGGGTGAAAATTTTATATTAAATATGGAAAGTATAAAAAATTGTCGTATCGACAATACTGGAAAAGAGATTAAAACGATCGACGATCTTATCTTGGTCAGGAAAACAGGTCGCTTTCCAAAAGGATTTATGCAGACACCATATAATGCCAATGCAACAGGAAAACAATTGTGCAATCTTAATTTAGATGGAACAGGTAAAATATATGAATTGCCAACAAGAAAATATAGAAAAACACTTCATTTTTGCTTGAATGCAGGAGTAGAAAGCCATAGTTATGGGAACTGGGATAGTTGCAAGTATGCCATTTTGATGCCCCTTTCTCAAATGAAAGAACATATTGTTGGAGGGCTTGAATGTGATATATTTGCTGAAGGGGATGTCCCAATTACTGAAAATACTTATATTTTATGTCCTCAAGATGAAATTGAGAAAATGAAAACTGCTAATCCATTAGCAAACGTAGTAGGATATGAAGGAGATAGTGTAACACCTTATGTGAATATATTCTTATCACAGGTGTTAGGATATAAATACAAAGCTCCAACCGAAAAATCAACAACTTGGGATTCTGGACATAGTAAAGATCATGATATGGCAATGCAGATTTTTAAAGATAACGGGTGGGAAATTACAACACATACGGATTCTAAATGGGATTTGGAAGAACGTTATTTGGCATTTTTAAATCAATTTGTTCATATTGTAAAGACAGTTTTAAGAGAAAAAGTATTGTATGAAAAAAACAATATACAATATGTGAAAGCAACACTAATAAGTAAATTAGGGCCCACATTAAATAACGGTTTAAAAGCAGAAAAAGAAGGATTACAAAAAGCCAAAGGAATAATATTCGAGATAGCCGAAAAAATAAAAGAAAATACAGGATTAGATTTGAAATTGGATTTAGAAAGTATCAATTTGTTAGAGGAACAAATTCCTTATAATGTTGATAAAGCAACAAGACTTTATAGTACGTATCAAGATTTTATGTTAGAACAACTTTCTTCTATATTGGTTAATGCAATAAGAGAACAGTGCTTGTTGGAAAAAGAAAAAAATGGAATATTAACAGAAGAAGAATCGATTTTGCTACAGGGAAAAAGAGTACTTGGAATAGATCATGAAATTGATTTGGATAGTACACAAATAAAGAAATATGAAACACTTTTAGACCGTGATATTTCTTCACTATCAGAAGAAGAATTACAAACCGTTATCGCAGTTCAAAATATAAAATTAAGTTTATTAAATAAGCAAACCGCAGAAAAAAAACAATCCTTTCAATTACAATCATTGCATGAAATTACGCCAGAACAAGCAGAAATATATAAACAAGTAGATGAATATGTTCCAGTAAGAAAAAAAGGACTTTATTTGAAATTTGGAAGTCCAAACAAAACAGAGGTGATATCATCTTTAACAGGCATTGATTTAGCGCAAATAAATAACCTATTAAATAGTAATATCACGAAAGAAGAATTGTACCAAGCAACCAAAGCCTATTGTGTTGTTCCAAATAGTCATTTTATGGATTTTGAACATGGCATAACAGATTGTGATTTATTGTCTTGTAAAACGGTAAGAGAATTATCTGAGAAGGTTATGAAATATGCCCATTTATTTCATGAATTTTATGAAGGAAAAAAAGTTGAATTTGATAAAGATGGAAATCAGATAGAACAATTTTCAAATTCTAACGAACACTTGGATGTAGTTTCAGCAGACTCTAATTTAAACGATACTTCTTTTGAATCACCAAAAGTAACAAAAGAGGAACTTTTAAAATCGAAAGCAGAACTACAAGGAATAGAATCACAAATGGAGTATTCTCAAAAAACAGGTTATGGACTATAAAGAAACCCTAAAGCGTTAGAAAAAAATAATTATTACAAAATAGTGCAGAAAAAGCCAACTTGATACCTTGCTCTTTTTTTTTTTGAATGATATAATCAAACTATAAAGAAGAGGGATAGAATGGAAAAAGAATACAAAAGTGAAGCAGAATTTTTAAAAGATTATGATTCTAGTCAATATGAGAAATTGTCAATAACCACGGATATTTTATTATTTAGTGTTTCAGACGGAATAAAAGAAAATTATAGAAAATTAAACGAAAAACATTTTAGTATTCTGCTTGTAAAAAGAAATACTTATCCATTTAAGGATAAATGGTGCTTACCTGGAGGATTTGTTGGAATTCAAGAAACGATTGATGATGCAGCAATTCGAGTTTTAGCATCAGAAACGAATTTACACAACATATATATGGAACAGCTATATACATTCGGAGATATCAATAGAGACCCAAGAATGAGAGTGATTAGTACTTCTTATATGGCTTTGGTTGACAAAAATAAGTTATCAGATACATTAGCTCTAAAAGCTTCTTGGTTCAATGTTATGATACTAGAAGATGAAAAAGAAATGCATATAACATTAGATAATGGAACAGAAGTAATTAAATTTGTCGCAAAAAAAAGATTGTTATCTAAAACAACTGAGCGTTATGCTTATGAGATTGTAAATGATGATAAGTTAGCATTTGACCATGCGCATACTATTGTTGTAGGAATCACAAGATTAAAAAATAAAGTACATTATAGTGATATCGTTTTCAATATGATGCCTGAATATTTTACATTAGGGGAATTACAACAAGTATATGAAGTGATTTTAGATAAAAAACTATTGGACCCAGCATTCAGACGAATCATTGCTAACAAAGTAGAAAAAACCACAAAAATGAAAACAGGAGAAGGACATAGACCATCAGCTCTATTCCGTTATAAAAAGTAAAGGGAAAAAAATATGAAGAAAATATTATATATCAGTTTATTGATTTTATTGTTAACAGGATGTAGCACAAAATCAAAAGAAAAAGAAAAATCAGGGATATCTGAAAAGCAAGAACAGGAACAAATAGAAAAAGCAAAAGAAGATATATATTTAGTAATGAGTCGTATCATGGTTGAATATCAAATTTCAGAACAGATTCAGTTACCATTCACAGTTATTTGTAACGAAAAAAAAGGTTGTACCTATGGAAATGGGGAAAAAATGGATTTAGAAGTGATTCCTAAATCGGGAACATTCACACTAAAAGATGAAAGCTTGCTTTTTGAGATAACATCAGATATTGTAATAGGCGAATATTCATGTTCTATTAATGACAAAAATATTGTTACATGTAGAAAGTAGATGAAAAATATGAGAAGAATAATTTATATTGGTTTACTAATGTTATTATTGACAGGTTGCAATAGTAAAACTTATAAAACCATTAGTGCTACAGAAGCAAAAAATATGATGAATGAAAATACAATTATTTTAGATGTTCGTACACCTGCAGAGTATGAAATCAATCATATAAAAGACGCAATTAATATTCCTCTAGATGAAATTGATGAAACCGTTGCCTCACAATTAAAAGATAAAAAACAAACAATTTTAGTATATTGCCAAAGTGGAAATAGAAGCAAACAAGCTTCTCAGAAACTTGTAGATTTAGGTTATACAAGCATCTATAATTTTGGAGGAATTACTAATTGGAATTATGAAACTACAAGTCCAAAAAAAGATAGTACAAAAGTATTATTACAACAAATTATCAGTTCTATTAAAATTGTATATTTGGAAGAAGTGATAGAAGGTGGTTCAAATTCTCTATTTGAAGTTGTCTGTGACGGAAAAACTTGTATTTATGGAGATAATAAAACATTGCCATTAACAGAAAAAATGATTCCAACAGGAACCATCAAATTAGGGAGCGATGGAGCCATTCAGTCAAACGACCTTTTAATCAATGGATACAATTGTTCTGTATCATCAAATGAAACAATTCACTGTGACTAATCTAAATAAAAGGTGTACATATAGTACATTTTTTTTTGTAAATTTTTCTTGACATTTCTTCTTTGATTTTGCTATGATTGATAAAGTTTGCCAGAAAGAAAGTGATAAAATGTATCAAACATATACAGCAAAACATTTAAGAAAAAATGATGATTTTATTCGTGTATTAGAAAATTTAATAGGAACAAGTAGAAATCCCAAAAGATTACTAAGGACAAATAGAATTATAACATTGAGAAATTGTTTTGAAAATTTTTATTATAAAGGAAAACATGTAAAATCTGAAGATTTAAAAAATCGTTTAGAAAAATGGGCGAAAGAAAATGAAATGGTAATAATAGCAACATCTTGTGCTATGATTATTTTTTGTGCCTCTTTAGACCTAGAGAAATTATCAACAATTACAATGGATGATTCTATTCCTAACGATATAACGACATTTTTAAATAAAGTAAGAAAAAACAACGATACAAAACAGCCTTTTAGTGCAGGCTTTTATTTAGAAAGCGAAGATATTACAAAAGCAGAATATCCCAATCAAAATGTCGTTTTTTCAATACCATCTGATATATTAGGAGAAAGTTCTAGAGAAGACATAACCACAAGAACAGAAACATATATACAAGAACAAACTGGAATGATAGAACTACAAAAATTAGTAGAAGAAAGTGGAAAAGAGGAAAAGGCATATATTCAATTATATTCTGATATATTTGGTCTAGACTATGAAAAAGTATATCAAATTTTAAGCAATATTACAGGTGATTTTCAAAATGAAGCTTACATAGCTAATTATATCATTGGAGATTCTTCATTAAAAAATAGAACAGTTACTTGTACAAGCAAAGAAATGGCGATTTTAATTGCAGTCCGTAATATTTATTGGTCTCCAGAAAAATATGGATATCCTTATGATGATTTAAAAACTGGAATTGAATATGTGAGTGATTTAGGATATTCCAAGCAAATTGCTTATCTATCGAATGTATTAGGAGTAGACCCTGTTCTTCATTATGCAATTTGTAAATTAGAATGTAATTTCAATAGTCCTTTATTTATGAACAAACATAATCCAGCTGGTTTAAGATTTACAAGTGGTTCTTATACTGCCTTTCCAAGTGCTACTGCTGGTTTTATAGAACAAGCTCTTGAACTGTTGAAATATCAAATAGATGGAAGAACATCAATAACATCAATAGGCGAAAAACACGCACCAACTTCAGATTCTGCTAACGCTTCATGGGCATCTAGCGTAACTTCTATTTATCATTCGGCAATGAAAAATTATGAGACGTTATTTGGTGGAGATATTGAATTAACTCCTAAGGAGCCTTCTTTTTCATTACACCAAATAGAACAATCATACATTCATTTATATTCTGACATATATGGATTAAATTTTGAAAAAGTATATCAAATTTTAAGTGATATTACAGATGATTTTAAAAATGAGGCTTATATAACAAACAATGTGATTCATCATTCAAAATTAGATGGGCAAATAGTTATTTGTAATAGTAAAGAAATGGCAATCTTACTTGCTGTTCGTGATATTTATTTTTATCCAGAACGATATGGTTATACTAGTGAAGAATTAAAAACAGGTATCCCTTATAAAACAGAATTAAAACTAGCAAGCCAAATTTTTTATGTTTCAAATGTGCTAGAAGTGGACCCAGCACTCACTTATGCTATCTGTCAAGCTCATGGCAATTTCAATCATCCAATGTTTCTCCTAAAAAACAATCCAAATAATATGAAGCTTGATGATACATTTTCATATTATCCAAGTACAATGGCTGGATTTATAGAAAAAGCATTAGAAGTATTAAAATGTAAAATGAGTGGGCAAGCTATCCTGATTGGTCTTGGACTAGAGCATTCAAGACCTTTGGATTCTAATTGGGTTTCTAATGTTATTTTTATTTATAATTATGTAATGGAACATTATGATATTATTTTTGACAATCAGCTAAAAACTGGATTAGCAAATGAAAAAGTCTATATATTATACTAAAATATCTTTTCTCGAAAAGGTATTTTTTATTCGAAATAAAATATTGACAAATTTTTAAAAAACGATATAATAAAATAATATTTTAGGGACAATTTATTAAAAAAATCCAATCTAGAAAAATAATATACAAGAAGATTTGAATTTATTAAAAATAATAAAATTCCAAAAATAAGAGGTGAAACATAAAATGAATTTGTTGAATATTCAAGAATATAAAAGACAGTATCCAGTAGCCCATTTATCTGATTATATTCAATATTTAGAGGAAAAACAAAAAGAAGTAGAAGAAATATTAAAGAATTCAAGAAGTTTTTCTTTAAATAATACAATATTAGAAAAAATTGGAAATCAATCTAAAGAAATTGGGCAAATGCGAAAAATAATTGAAAGTAGGCTATGGCAACCTATTCTAAATTCAATTGCACAACTATCTTTAGAAGAACTTCAATCGTATTTTGATTCTTGCAATAGAAAAGAAAAATTAGAAGAAAAAAGAGGGAGTGCAGTAATAAAGAGGCTATTAATAGAGGAATCATTATCAGATTTAAACTGGAAAATAGAAAGTATTACAAATAGTAGAAGTATAGAATGGTATCAACAGACCGATGCAATCACTTTTTTTGAAGATTACATAACTCCAGAACAGATATCTTATAATCTGTTATCTGTTAAAAATCCAGAAGATTTAGAAAATGTTATAAGACGTGCATTTGAAACAGAAAATGACTTTCAAAAGATGGCATTAGAAGGATATAAATTAGATTCTTTCGTTCGCAAATTCATAAATTTATTAAAACAAAGCAGAAACATAATCGAATATGTTCCAGACGCGAAAGAGAAATTGAGTCATGTATTTATGACAAAAAGTGGAATTGGTCGCATTTTATCGTCTGAGTTTGATAGTCAAACGCCTACATTTTTGGCTTACGATTTGATGAATTATTCGAAAATGCAAACCACATTTTATCAGTCACTTCCATTTTTTTTACAAGAATGGTTACAAGAAGAACACTTTGCTGGAAAAACCTATCAAATATTAAAACAGGGTTATCAAGAATATAAGCAGGGGAAAAAAAGTGGGAATGAAGATATGATTCCAGAAAAAATTGTTCAATCAAAAAGAGAAGAACAAGAACAATTGAAAGAATCATTAAACGCAATAAACGATGAAATTACTTGTATAGAAAAAGAAATTGAGACACTGGGACAATTTCTTGATGATGCTGAAACAATGCGTACTACTTTAACCACTGCTATTCAAAGTACAATAGAAACAAGTCAAGTATCTGTAGATGAAATAAATGTGGCAATTAATGAAACAGAGAAGGCAACAAAAGCATTAAAAGAAAAATTACTTGAAGTATATCAGGAATTGTTGACTAAAAATGAAAACTTAAAAAAAGCGAGAACAATTTTGACGAGTCCAGATTATCATTCTTTTTTTCAAGCAGTAGAGGAAAATCAGATGCATAGAATCTATGAAGCAGTTGGAGTAGATGTTCCAGAAAAAATGGTAATTCCATTTGTAGAAGCAGAAGAAAAGCGTTACAAACAAATCCATGCAATGATTTCTATTCAAACAGAATTAGAAGAAGCTTATAATTTGATTTCTGAAAAAAAAGGAAAAAGCAATTGTTTTATGCGACAATTGCCATCATATAAAAAAACAGTAAAAAGATTCAATTATCATTATCAGCAAATTCTAGAATGTGGTTTTAAAATGCTTCAAGAAAATGATTTATTTTCTATTTGTGCCCCACAAATTAGTATGGGATTAACTATGGAAAATGTTATTTGTTTGCCAGCAAAAGTATCGAATCATAAACCAGAAAGCTTTGATGAAGTAAATGGATTAAAGCAAATATTTTGGGATATGAATGGAGGAATAGGAACAAACACTCGCAAAAGATTCTTATCAGCAAACCCTAGTTTCGACGATTGGGATAGTTATGTACAATTTTTAATGCAAACGCAGCAAGAATTAGTTATGAAGCTATTTCATTTTTCGAAAGATGAAGAAGGATATTATCATTTCCAGTTGACTGATGAAGAAAGAAAAACTTTATTAGCAACCCAAAAAACAATTATAGATATTGCAAAGTCAACATATCAAGAAAGAAAAGAATTTAGAGAAAATTTAGGAAATCCAAGACATTCATTGGATGAGGATAAAAAAGCTACATTAGAGTCTATTTTAGGAAATGAGAATCTGTTAAGTAGAGAAAATTTAGTAATTTACATTGAAAATACCGCACTAGAAATTACACAATTAAAAAATTTATTGTTCAGTAATAGAGCTTTATGTGTAGAATTAGGGATTCCAATTACTCTTGAAGAAGCTTCAAAAGTAACAGAGCCATCTAATGAATTAGAATCTAAAATTAGGAATCTTAATATAGAAGGGATTACAACACTACAAGATGCAATTCTATATAGAGATATATTGGTTGGTTTAAATCAATATCCTACTTTTTCTAATAGTGAAATCAAACAATTTTATTTGGCATATAAACTAGCATCTAAATAAGGAAAAATTTTTTTCCTTTTTTTTGAAAAAGACTCAAGACTATATTTTTACTCATCTTTTTGATATAATAGAAAAGGTGATTTTTATGAAAAAAAAGATTGTATTTATTTCAGCAGTTTGCTTAATCGTAGACCAATTATCAAAAGCATTATTAGAACATTTTTTAGAATTAAATCAAAGCATTGATATAGTACCTTCTTTTTTTTCTATAACTTATGTTAGAAATGAAGGTGCTGCTTGGAGTTTGTTTTCTGGAAATCAGGTATTTTTGATTCTTATGTCTTTTATTGCCCTTTATATTATTTATACCTATTTTATAAAAAATAAATTTTTAAATACATTAGAATTATGGAGCTATGGAC
>JAAWNF010000023.1 GCA_022798795.1 Bacilli bacterium | reverse complement strand
CCCGCCAATCTCCAAGAGGAACACGACCGGTATGTGAAGAAACTTCAGACTATCCAAGACAAGGCAAAGAGAGCCGATGACATCCGTAAAGCCCAAGAGTAGATACAAGAGATTTATCAGAACAAGAAATATTTGCTTATATTGTAATTGCAGTTTTATTATGTTTATTTGTACTCGTTATTGCAACAGATTCTTATTTAGTCCCAATTTTCTTACTTGGAAATATTGGATTCGCAATTCTTTATAATATGGGAACCAACATCTTTTTAGGACAAATATCCTATATTACAAAAGCAATTACAGCAGTATTACAATTAGGAGTAACCATGGACTTTTCAATCTTTTTATATCACAAATATGAACAAGCAAAAGGAAAAGAAAAAGATAAAAAGAAAGCCATGCAAGAAGCAATTGCAGATACGTTTAAATCTGTTATTGGATCTTCTCTTACAACAATTGCAGGATTTTTAGCTCTTTGTTCTATGGACTTAACTCTTGGAACAGATATTGGAATTGTCATGGCAAAAGGAGTTTTATGTGGATTAATTTCCGTTTTAACGCTTTTTCCAGCACTTCTGTTAGTATTTGATAAAGCATTAGAAAAAACAAGACATAAAGTTCTTGTACCAGAGTTTAAAAACTTACAAAACTTTATTATCAAACATAATAAAGCAGTTATGGTAATATTTTTAGTTTTATTAATTCCAGCATTTATTGGAAATAACAGAGTAGAAGTATATTATAAATTAGATAAATCATTACCTGAAGATTTATCTAGTAGCATTGCCAATTCTAATTTGGCACAAAACTTCAACATTGTTTCACCTGAATTAATTTTAATTGATAAAGACTTAAATGTAAGTGAATTAGATGAATTAGTAGAAAAATTAAAAGAAATAGAAGGAATTGATTTGGTACTTGCACCAGCATCATTATTAGAAATCATTCCAAGCTTTATGTTACCAGAAGATATTACAAAAATGATAGAAAATGATAGCTATCAATTAATGATTGTGAATTCCCTTTATGAAATTGCCTCCCCTGAATTAGAAGCACAAATAAAAGAAGTGGATAAATTAGTAAAAGGGTACGATGAAAAAGCCATTGTTGCAGGAGAAGGTCCTCTTATGAATGATTTAACCCGTATTGCAGACCATGATTTTAAAATGGTGAATTATTCTTCAATTGCTGTCATCTTGATATTGATGCTCTTAGTATTAAAATCATTTAGCTTGCCATTTATCTTGATATGTGCAATTGAATTTGCGATTTTCTTAAATATGGCAATTGCTTACTATACAGGAACTACATTACCATTTATTGCTTCTATTGTAGTAGGAACCATTCAGCTTGGAGCAACGATTGATTATGCCATTTTGATGTCAACTAAGTATTTAGAAGAAAGAAAAGGGAACGTAAAAAAAGAAGCTATGAAAAATACATTGGCTGCAACAGTACCTTCTATTTTGGTTTCGGCATTATGTTTCTTTGCAGCAACATTTGGAGTTTCTTTCTATTCAAAAATAGATATGATAGGCTCTATTTGTACCTTATTATCTAGGGGAGCTATTATTAGTATGGTAGTCGTTATATTCTTATTACCAACATTGTTATTATTATTTGATAAACTCATTATGAAAACGACAAAAGGAATGAAGGAGAGTGTGTAATATGAAAAAAATGAAATCATTATTAAGTATTACTTTAGCAGGGTATATGATTTTAAACCCATTCAGTGTATATGCTTTAACAAAAAATGAAACTGTTTATACAAGTTTAGATGAAAATGGAAAATTAGTTTTATCAACAGTAACAAATCAAATCCTAAATGATAGTATGGGTGAACTAGAAGATGAAACAGAACTAAAAAATATTTTAAATATCAATGGAAAAGAAACATTTACATTAGAAAAGAATACATTAAAATGGAAAGCAAATGGAAGAGATATTTTTTATAGAGGAGATACAACCAAAGAACAACCTATTGATGTAAGGATAGAATACTATTTAGATGGCCAAAAAATGTCACCAAAAGAAATGATAGGAAAAAAAGGAAATGTAAAACTAGTACTACATTATCAAAATAAGTTGAGTGAACAAGTAAATATAAATGGAAAAGTAGCAACAATTTATACTCCTTTTGTAGTTACTACTGGTATGATTTTAAATAATGATAATAACAAAAATATTGTTGTAGAAAATGGAAAAACTATGAATAGTGGTTCTAGAACTATGGTTATAGGATTATCTGCTCCAGGGGTTTATCAGTCTTTGGGCATCAAAGAATTAGAAAGTTTAGATACAGTAACAATTACTTATGATACAACTGCATTTTCTCTTGGAAATGTTTATATGGTAGCAACCCCAAAATTGTTAGAAGAAAAAGACTTAGAAATTTTTGATAAATTAAATTCATTGTCTTCAAACCTAGATACTTTAAAATCAAGCATGGATGGGTTAGAAGAAGGAGCTAAAAAGTTAGAAGAAGGAAGTGCATCACTTTCTTTAGGAGCAAGTGAAATCCATACAAATTTAAAAACCGTAACAGATTCTATTACCAAATTAAAAAATGGATCAACAACATTAAAAGATGGTCTAGAAAACATTGTTACAACATTAGATCAAACGATTATATTAATAGAACAAGAACTACAAGTTTCTAATTTATCAGAAGCCAAAGGACAACTAGAAAGATTAAAACTAGGAAATGAAACTATTATTACAAACACATTAGCAAAATTAGGAATGGATTATAATACTTTAATGTCATACTCTGGAGCAGATACTAGTGTATTAGAAGCAAAAGAGTTAGTATATGTACTTTCTGTGAATAAAAAAGTTGTTGAACAGAGTATCTCTACGTTAGATTTATTGCCATTATTAAAAGGCGGATTAGAACAATTAAAGGCAGGGAGTATTGAAATAGAATATAATTTAGGACTTTTAGAAAAAGGAACCAAACAGCTTGAAATTGGTGCTGAAACATTAGCTAGTGGCGCAACTGAATTGAAAGATGGAATTGTAACATTAAGTAATGGTACAAAAGCAATGAATAAAGAAGGAATTACTCCATTGCATCGATATTCTAATTTAATAAGAAATTATAGTACAAAATTAGAAGCAATGAAAAACCTAAGTAAAGAATATCATGGATATGCAAGTAACAATGCCGATACAACAACTTTTATCTATATGATAAAGGGAATTCGATAAAAAGTGGAAGCATCTAAAAAAAAGATGTTTTCACTTTTTTTGACTTTTTAATTCCTTTGTTTTATACTAAATAAGAAGGATATGAGAATATGAAAAAAATAAAAGAACAAATAGATTTATGGCAGTATGAAAAAGAATTATATGAACAAGGATATGAATATATAGGAGGAACTGATGAAGCAGGAAGAGGACCATTAATAGGTCCAGTAGTTGCAGCTTGTTGTGTGCTCCCAAAAGACTTTATTTTAGAGGGATTAACCGATTCTAAAAAATTAACAGAAAAGAAAAGAGAACAATTTTTCCCTTATATTAAAGAACATGCAATTGCTTATGGAATTGGAATAGTATCTCCAGAACGCATTGATGAAATTAATATCTATCAAGCAAGTAGAGAAGCTATGTTACTAGCAATTAAAGAAGTAAGAGAAAAAATAAACTTAGAATATGTGCTTAGTGATGCAATGCCACTAAGTTTAGATATTCCTTCACTTCCTATAATTAAAGGAGATGCAAAAAGTATTAGTATTGCTGCTTCCTCTGTAATAGCAAAAGTAACTAGAGATCATATATTAGAAGAACTTGATGTAAAATATCCAGAATATGGGTTTAAAAATCACAAAGGATATCCAACCAAATCCCATTTGGAAGCAATTGAAAAATATGGATTAATTGAAGGATACCGTAAAACATATGGACCTATTAAGAAAATATTGGAGGCACAAAAATGAAAATTTTACTTTTTAGCCATCGCTCTGATGTAGATGGAATTACACCAGTTATTTTATCAAAACTAGCATTCGATTCTGTTGATTATATTTTAGAAGAACCTTCTACCATCAACGAAAAATTTAAAGCTATTTATGAGGAGGGAACTTTAAATAATTATGATTTTATTTATGTAACAGATTTATGTATCAATCATGAATTAGCAGGTCAAATTGAGCAAGATGAAAAACTAAAACAGAAAATCTTAATCTTTGATCACCATCATACCAATAATGAAATGAATCAATATTCATTTATTACTGTTATAGAGGAACAATTGGGACATAAAGAATGTGGAAGTAGCTTATATTATCAATATTTATTAGAAGCCCATCCAAATGAAATGTTAAAAAAGCCAGTTGTGGGTGAAATGGTAGAATTAGTGAGGCTTATTGATACATGGGAATGGAAAAAAGAAAACGTGATAGAAGCAACATGGATTGCTAACTTATTAGGTATTTATGGAGTTTCTTATTACATTGACTTTTATTATCAATTTTGTTTAAAAGAAATACACTTCTTTTTTGATGACAAACAAAAATATTTGTTAGAAGTAGAAAGAATTAGAATTGATAATTATATTGAGAAAAAAGAGCAAGAAATAATTCCAGTTATTTTAAATAATTATCATATTGGTATTATTTTTGCAGAACTTTATCGTAGTGAATTAGGAAATAGAATCGCCGAAAAATATCAAGATCAATATGATTTTATAGCTGTAGTAAATATTTCTAGAAGTGTAAGTTATAGAAGTGTAAAAGAAATTGATGTATCAGAGTTTGCAAAACTTTATGGAGGAGCAGGACACAAACAAGCAGCAGGAAGTAGTTTGCCAGAAAATTTATTAAATAATATCATCAAACTTATTTTTATAGATGGAAAAAAAATGTAGATTAAAAATTTACATTTTTTTATTTGTAGACTTTGTAATGCCAGAAAATTTCTCTTTTTTTTAAATTATGATATACTATTTCTATAATAGGAGTGAGCTTTATGATAAAAGAATATTACCAGTTTATCAAAGAATATTTACGATTAGCAAATCCAAGAAAAGATTATTTATTGATTACTTTTCTTACTGCTCTTTTTTATAAAGCATTTGCTTTGTTAATTCCTTTTTTTGCTTCTTGGATTATTAAATATGCAACAGTAGGAGATTTTAATACCACTTATTTAAGTTTGGCTTTTCTAGGGATTTCTTATGTATTGTATCATTTATTTTTGTATTTTAATTACCGAATCTATGGGAAAAATATGCAATATTGTTATACCAACTTACATACAAAAATATTAAATAAATTAATGACAGTTGATGAAAATTTTACCAAAAAAATTTCAAAAGGAAAATTATTAAATTCTATTAATAGTGACGTTTTGGATATTGGAGATATGTTAGACACTTTATCTGAGTTACTTATGACACTAATTCAAGTATTGGCTGTATTTGTTATTATTTCTTGCTTTAATATTTATCTTTCAGTTATATTTGCCATTTATGCTTATATTTATATTGCTAGTAGAAATTACTATGATAAAAAAGTAAATGAATACTATGAAAAACAAAAAAAGAACAATGATCAATATAGTAGTTTATTTTCACAAATCCTAAATGGACTACAGGAAATTAAAACATTTCACATGCTTCCAAAATTACATCAAAAATTAAATAAGATAAAAAAAGAATATTCCAAAAATTATATGACAAAAAGAAAATACTATGTAAGAAGAGAAAATGATGTTCGTTTTATTACGCACACATTTAGCATTTTATTATATATTGTACTTGTATTACTTATGATAAGAAATATTATTAGAGTAGATATCTTAGTATTAGTTATTGGCTATTTTGAATCCATGATTGCTTATTTAGATGATGTAATTGAAAGCTCCTCAACAATACGAGAAGTGAATGTAGCTGTAAAAAGAGTGGATACAATTTTACATTATCGATCTAAAGAAATGTTATCTTTTGGAGATTATGAAAAGGAAAATATAAAAGGCGTTTTAGAATTTGAAAATGTTTCATTTTCTTATGGAAATAAAGAAGTTATCAAAGACATGAATCTCAAAATTATTCCAAAACAAATTACAGCAATTGTAGGGGAGAGTGGAACTGGAAAAACTTCAATATTTAACTTAATTTTAAGACTTTATCAAGTAGATAAAGGAACAATTTTGCTAGATGGAAAAGATATTTATGAATATAAGAAATCCAGTTATTCTTCTATGATATCTGTAGTGAATCAAAAACCATTTATTTTTAATATGAGTATCAGAAAAAACTTAGACTTTGTAGATAAAGACATTGGGCATCAGATTGATGCTTGTAAGAGAGTGGGAATCCATGATTTTATTTCTACTTTGCCAGATGGATATAATACGATTTTAAGAGAAGATGCTACAAATATCAGTGGAGGGCAAAAACAATTGATTTCACTAGCACGTACTTTGCTTACAAAATCAAAAGTTCTTTTGTTTGATGAAATTACATCTTCTTTAGATCCAGAAACAGCAGATCATATTACTCATTTATTAAAAGATTTAAAAAAAGATCATACCATTATTATGATCACTCATAAGCCAGAATTGATGAAACAGGCAGACAGAATTGTAGTAATTAAAGAAGGAAAGATTGTAGGAGATGGAACACACAAAGAATTAATGAAAAACAATACTCATTATGCATGGTTACAAACAAAAAAATCTGCAAGTAAAATGGGGGTGTTTGATAATGATTAAAAACTATATTGGAATCAGTAGAAATTTTTTTAAACTAAAAGCCAATAATAAAAAGCTTTTAACTCTATTAGTTATTTCTTATATAATGGATTGTTTGATTGCATTAACATTACCTTTTTTTACAGCTGGTATTGTAGAATATGCAACAAAAAGAGACTTTGGTCAAACATTCTTCTATATTGGAGCTTTGGCAATTTCTTATGTTCTATATAATATATTTTATCATTGGAGTTATATGACTTATGCTCATAATGCAAATTATACTTATAATAAAATGCAGGAAATGGTGGCAGAAAAAGTAGTAAATTATGACGAAGGGTTTTCTAAAAAATTGTCAAAGGCTTATCTTATTAACACAACTTCTAATGATATATGGAACGCTTGTGGAATGCATGATAATATTTTTGATATACTAGCAAATGTAATATATTTGGTTTTCTCAGTTACAATTTTATGTACTGTCAATATTTATATTGGTTTATTTTCTCTTTTTATTACCCTCATCTATTTGTATCGGAATAATCGATTAACAAAAAAAAGAGATATTCATTTAGCTGGTCAAAGAAGATGGCAAGATAAAATTGTAGGACTATGTGGAGAAGTAATAGATGGCAATAAAGAAATCAAAACATTTGATATGAAAGATGGCTTAAACAATCACTTAAATGTCATGAAAAGAGGGTGGAGTAAAGAATATTTTTTAAAGAGAAAATATTATGATAAAAAAAGTGCTTTGCTCCCAGGTATTTTACAAATTGGAAAAATTATTTTATATATTGCCTTAATTTTTATGTTAGCGCATCAAAAAATTACTATTGGAATCCTTGTTTTGATTATTGGCTATTACGATGAAATTTATGATAGTGATATGAACATTAACTCTTTATATAATAATCTGTGTTCGAATTCTGTTCGAGTTGATCGATTAAACAAAATTTTAAATTATCGCTCTAAAAATATGATTGAAGAAGGATTATTAGAAAATGATGATATTTTTGGAATTGTTGATTTTGAACATGTGGATTTTATTTATGACAAGACCCCAATTTTAAAAGACATCAATCTTCATTTTGAGCCAAAGACTTTATATGCTATTGTAGGGCACAGTGGTTCTGGAAAATCGACTATTTTTAGATTATTACTACGTCTTTATAAGCCTACTAAAGGAGGTATTTATATTGATGGAACTGATATATTTTCTTATAGTAAAGAAGTATATGCTTCTAATGTAGGTGTTGCCACACAAAAACCATTCATTTTTAATATGACAATCAAAGAAAATTTAGATTTGGTTGACTCCAATGTGGAACATCAAATAGAAGCTTGTAAAAGAGTTGGAATTCATGACTTTATTATGTCTTTACCAAAAGGATATCAAACAATATTAAAAGAAGATGCTACAAATGTTAGTGGGGGACAAAAGCAGCTAATTGCGCTAGCACGTACTTTACTTTCTAATGCAGAGATTTTGCTTTTTGATGAAGTGACTTCTTCTTTAGATCCTAATACAACCAAACAAGTAATTCATGTTTTAAAAGATTTAAAAAAAGATCACACCATTATTATGATTACTCATAAACCAAGCTTGATGAAAATAGCAGATTCAATTATCGTAATTGATCAAGGAAAGATTGTAGGAACAGGAAAGCATAAAAAGCTATTAGAGAAAAATAAATATTATCAGAGATTGCAAAGATAGGTGAAAAATTTGAAAAAAGTAATAATAGGAATTGTAGCCAAGCATAAAAAAGAAGATGTTATAAGAACAGAATCACTTATTCGTGATGAAATAAAACAAGCTATTTTTGATAATGGTGGAATTGCAGTTGGAATATTATCTCCAAATGAGGAAATTCTATATAGTGGAGACAATTGGAACAGCTTAGAAAATAAAATCAGAAAAGAAGAAATTAAAGCACAATTAAACATTTGTGATGGGATTATCTTACAAGGAGGAACAACGAATGAGGTATATGAAAATTGGATAGCACATTATTGCTATCAAAATGATATTCCAGTTTTAGGTATTTGCGCTGGTCAAAATTGTTTGGTACGAGGACTAGGTGGAACAACTTTTAAAATTCCAAATCCTGAGAAACATATGAAAATGACACAAAAATATGTGCATACTGTGAAAATAGAGAAAGCATCTAATATTTATGCAATTTTGAAGAGAAAAGAAATTATGGTGAATTCTAGACATAAGAGAACTATAGATGCTTGTCCTAATTTAGAAAAAGTTGGATTTTGTGATGATGGGTATGCAGATGTTGTAGAAGCAAAAGGAAAAAAGTTTTATATTGGAGTTCGATTTCATCCAGAGAGTTTATACAAAGAGGATGAGATTATGAATCAGATTTTTAAGAGCTTTATAGAAAGGTGCTGTTCATATGAAGATTAAAAATGTTATTGTTGGACCATTAGAGACCAACTGTTATTTATTAATAAATAGTGGAAAGTGTTTCATTATTGATCCAGGGGAAGAAGCAGCTTTAATTGAAAAAGCAATCGGAGATTATAAAGTGGTTGGAATTATCATTACTCATTATCACTTTGATCATATAGGTGCATTAGAAGCACTAAAAAATAAATATCAAGTAGAAGTTTATGATTTTCATAATTTAAAAGAAGGAATGAATCAAATTGAAAACTTTATGTTTGAAGTTCTTTTTACACCAGGTCATAAGGAAGACTCTATCAGCTTATTGTTTGAAAAAAATATGTTTGTAGGAGATTTTATTTTTAAAAACTCAATTGGTAGAACAGATTTGGAGGGTGGAAATTTTGAGCAAATGAAGGAAAGTATTCAAAAATTAAAATCTTATCCAAATGATATCATTCTTTATCCTGGGCATGGAGAGCTAACAACCTTAGAAGAAGAAAAAAAATACAATATGTTTTTTTAGAAAAATGAAAGTCTAAAAGGTATGTCAAAAAAGAAAAATACACATCTATTTTACGAATGGCAAAACATTTAGATTAAATTTTTATTTTGTATGAATGTGTATTATGTTATAATGATAAAGATATGGAGATGAATTTATGGGATATATTATGACTTTTTTAGAAACTTACATGATACCAGTGATCATAGTAAGTTCTATCTTTTTAATCATTATGTTATTATCTTGTTTTAAAATATTTGAAAAAGCTAAGATTGATGGTTATAAAGTATTAATTCCATTTTATAATTTATATTTATTTGTTAAAATAGCAGACCTTCCTATTTTTATAGTACCACTATTGTTTATACCGTTTTTAAATCTTTTTATATTTTGGTTTATATCATATAGAATTGGAGAACGATTTCATAAAAATATCATTTTCAATATTGGTCTTTGCCTTTTTCCATTTTTATTTTATCCAATTTTAGCATTTGGAAAAAGTTTATATAAACCAGCAGAAGAAATGGGACATATCAGAATGCAAGAACAAAATTCTACATTGTACAATCAATTTCCAGATGTAGAAGAGGTTGTGAGTGAAGAACTTCCAATTGAATCAACGTCCTTAGAAGAACCCTTGTCTTCAGAAGAACCAATGGTGCCATTGGCTCCAATATCAACACTTCAAACTACAGAAAATACACTTGGAATTGTAGAAGAAATGGAACAGGATAATTTGATTTTAGATGTTGATAGGGAAAGTGCTTGGGAGGATAAAGAGCAATTATCAGAAACTGAATTAACAAAAAAAGTTGTAACAATTGACCCTATGAAAGACGACCCATTATTTAATCCAGATGCAATGCCAGTGAAAGCAGCAAGTTTGGACCAATATAAAGTTTGCAAACACTGTCGTGCTCGATTGGATATGGACGCTAAAGTATGTTTTTTATGTGGACATAGAATGGAAGAAGAGGAAGAATAACCTCTTTTTTTGTAGAAAATTGCTTTAAAAGTGATAAAAATGTTGACTTTTGTAAATCCCTTATTCTATAATGGACTTAAGATAAAGTCAGGGGGGATACATCTGTCTTTATCAGTATTTAGGATGGAGGTAGAAGTATGAAAGGAAAGAAAAAAATGATGGTTGCAATTGCGTTAGTTGTATTACTTGGGATTTTGATTTTCGCAATTGTAGGAAGTAGTAAAAGAAGCTCTATAAAAATTACTTTTGATAGTCATGGTGGAACAGAAGTAGAGAGCTTGAAGGTCAAAAAAGGAGAAACTATAGAAGAACCAGAAAAACCATTAAAAGAAGGATATGAATTTATTGGTTGGTACTATGATGGAAAAAAATTTGATTTTTCAAAAGAGCTTGATAAGAATATCAAATTAGAAGCAAAATGGCTAAAGGTAGGAACAATAAAAAATACAGTAACTTTTGATAGTGCTGGTGGAAGCTCTGTTGAATCACAAAAAGTTTCAAAGGGTGAAAAAGTAAAAAAACCTACCAATCCAACTAGAAATGGTTATACTTTTGTAGAATGGACATTGGATGGAAAAAGCTATGATTTTAATAGCAAGGTCGAAAAAAGTATTAAATTGGTAGCAGTTTGGAAGCAGAATGTAGTGGTAAATGTACCAGTAAAAAATACAAATAATACTACAGTGAATAAGCCTAGTATTGTAAAACCAATAGTTGTAACAAAGGTATATACGGTAACTTTCATGGATGGAAATTCTGTTATTGCTACAGTAGAAGTAGAAGAAGGAAAAACGATAAAAGAACCAAGTGCTTTAACAAAAGAAAATTTTGAATTTAAAGGTTGGAGTTATGCAGGAGGTGTATATGATTTTACAACACTTGTAAATAGCAATATGACACTTGAAGCAATATGGGCACCTACTTTGAAAGAAACAGAAAAAGTAGATTCTTCAAAATTGACAGATTTAGATGCGGTTCATAATCAAAATTCTATTGAGATTGTAAAAGAAAATAATTTGATTACAATTACAAAAAATGCACCATTACATAGTTATTTGAATGACACAGAAACAGAAGAATGGATATTATTGATTTTAGATTTTGAAGTAGACCCAACTACTTTAACAAGTGACGATTATGAAATAAAAGAAGCAGACATCAATGATGCCAAAAGTATGGGAGCAACAACAGATACTGCGTTTATAGTAAGAATAAAAGCTGAGACAAAAGATTACACTTTTAAAAATGTAGATACAGATGAAGTTATTGGAACAGTTTCTATTGTTATGGATTATGTAAAATTAGAATTAAATGCAGTAGACAAATTAACTTCTGTAGAAAATACAGATTTGGATTATAATAATCAATCAATTACTGTTAGTAAAACTGGAAATGTAATTACAGTAAATGAAACTCGTTTCTTAAAAGGTCCAGGAAATACAACAGTAGGAGAATATGGAATAGTATTAAATTTAGGTGTGAAACCAAATTATATTACAGCAAGTGCAGGAAGAATGGATATTGATGCAGCAACAAAAGCAAAATATCAATTAGAAGAAAATGAGTTTGTATTATGGTTGGAAAATGATGAATTAGAGAAAACAATTACGTTTACAAATGGAATTGATACTACAAATACATTAGATGCTACAGTAAAATTTATAAAGGCAACAGGTATTTCATATCCAGCGAATGGACAAACAATTACAGTTTTATCACAATATGATAATGTAGTGAAATATTATGAAGACCGTGATGCATTTGAAGTAGAAGAGGGAACTGAATCATTTAAGTTCACTGTAGATGGTGTAGAAGTGATAGCAGAAAAAATTGACAATGAATGGAGATTCAATTAAATCAAAGTGAAAGCTTTGATTTTTCTTTTCCACAATTTCCCATAATTCTATCAAAGTTTATCCACAATTATTGTGTATACTGATTACAGTGGAGGTGATAAGATAAGAAAAAAGAAAAAAACAATTAGAAATAAAAACATAAATACAAAAATATAACAAATACACTCCTAAAATAAAATGGAAGGAGGAGATAGAAAAAAGAATTTATTAGTGTTATACTATTAAACGAGGTGTAAATATGTATCGGATTTGTTTAGTAGAAGATGAGGTCAATTTAAATAATTTAATGAAATCCTATTTAGAAAGAGAGTCCTATGAAGTTATAAATTTTTATAGTGGAGAAGAGGCTTCTCAATATGTAGGAAAGGAAACGGTTCATTTATGGATTTTGGATATTATGCTAGGGGATAATATTAGTGGTTATGATTTGATAAAAAAAATAAGAGAAAATAATTCAGATGTTCCAGTGATATTTACATCTGCAAGAGACCAAGATTTAGATAAAATTATTGGTTTAGAACTTGGAAGTGATGATTATGTTACCAAGCCTTATTCTCCAAAAGAATTAGTTTTGAGAGTAAATAATTTTATAAAACGAATTTATTCTAAAGCGAATGATAAAATCATCTATGAAGGATATGAAATTGATTTTAATAAACGATTGGTATTTAAGCAGGAAAAAGAAATTGTATTAACAACTTTAGAATTTGATTTATTAATTATGTTTATGGAAAATAAAAATAAGTCTTTTAGTAGAGATGATATTTTAAAACATGTATGGGGAGAAGACTACTTTGGTAGTGACCGAGTTGTGGATGATTTGGTTAGAAGATTACGAAAGAAAATGCCAAATATACACATCAACACTTTATATGGATTTGGGTATCGTCTAATATGAGACCAATGAAATATAGTCTATTTAGACAATTGTTATCAATGGGAATTTTAATTGTTGGAATTATATTCTTTAGTTTGGGAATATTACTTCCAAAAGTATTACTTCCTGTGTATGAAAGAAATATTTATACATATTTAAAACAGCCCCTTGAATTGATTAGACCAGATTTAGAAGATGATGTTATTAATACTGATGTTGCTTATCTTTATATTACTGCTGAAAATAAAATAGTAACATCAGAAAATTTAGAAGATGTCATAAAAGCAACTCCGAAACAAATTTTAAAAAATATAACAGAAAATTGTGGGAAATTTAATTATTTGGGAAAAACTTATTATTACAATACCTCGAATAATAATTATGTAACCAAAATAGCTCTCACAAATAATAATTATATTAATGAAATCCGTGAAGATATTCTTTATACAATATTTCCTATTTTACTAATTACTTTATTATTGATCACTGCTCTTATAATCCTTTGGAGCCGAAGATTGATAGTAAAGATTGAACATTTAAAAGAAAAAGTAGATAATTTAGATAATGATAATTATATAGATTATTATGAGTATAATACTGAAGATGAATTACAAGCATTATCAAAAGCTATTGATACAATGCGTGTAACATTAAAAGAACAAGACGAATATAAAAATCAGATGTATCAAAATATTTCTCATGATTTTAAGACTCCTCTCACTGTAATAAAATCATATATTGAAGCCATAGAAGATGGTGTAGAAGATAGAGAAAAGGGAAGTCAGATAATAAAAGAACAAGTTGAAAAGTTAGAAATTAAAGTACACTCCTTACTATATTTAAATAAGCTAAACTATATGAAAGACTTAAAATATTATCATGACCAAACGATTGATATTTCAAATATTTTAAAAAAATCTATTGAAAAATTTAAAGTGCAGAGACCAGATGTCAGTTTTGAAATCTATATTGGTGATAAAAATACTATATTTAGAGGAACAGAGGACATGTGGGAAGCGATTATTGACAACATGCTAAATAATTTTATTAGATATGCAGAAAAGCAAGTGAAAGTCACGATTAAAAATCATCGTATTACATTTTATAACGATGGGCCAAATATTGACCCTAATATACTAAATGATATCTTTACTCCCTACAAGAAAGGAATAAAAGGACAATTTGGTTTGGGTTTATCTATTATTAAAAAAACGCTTGCTTTATTCCAATATGAAATTGTTGTCAAAAATGAAAAGAAAGGTGTTAGTTTTATGATTAAATAAAAGACATTCGGGTATTACGATATCCAGTGTCTTTTTTTGTAGAATTTTGAAAAATTATTCTCTGGAAAATTGGGGAAAAGTTGTTTTCTTTTTTTTTGATTTATGATAAAATGATTTATATAATGCAAAAGTAGCAAAAATAAGGAGGATGACATAAATGGCATTCAGTTTAAAAAAATGGTTTAATGATGAAGAACCAGATATTTTTGGAAATCCAGAAAATAGTGACCAATATTATGAGGTGACAACAGAGGCGGCTTTAGCTGAAAATAACGGTGGAGCAAAGATGATTTTGTTAGAACCAAGAGCTTATTCTGAATCACAACAAATTGCAGACCATTTGAAATCAAGAAATACGGTAGTTGTAAATTTAAAAAGAGTAACTTCTGACCAAGCAAAAAGAATTGTAGATTTTTTGAGTGGAACAATTTATGCAATAGGAGGAGATATACAGAAAATTGGTGGTGGAATCTTTTTATGTACACCAAATAATATCAATATCCAAGGAAAAATTACAGATGATACAGAAGGAAAAGACATTCACGATAATCACGATATCAATTTAGAATGGTAAAAAATATTGAAAACAGAAAAAAAGTGTGCTACAATAACACGTAGTGCCAAGGGGTGAAGTTATGGAAAAATTTAATCGAACACTTCGCGGCTATGACCCAATAGAGGTAAATGCCTTTTTGGATCAAGTAATTAACCAAGTAGAAAAAATGGTTGCAGAACTTAAATTAAAAGACCAGAGAATAGCAGCTTTACAAAACTTGGAACAAGAGAATGCTTCTTTAAAAGCACGTCTAGGACAATATGAAAATATGGAAGGAACTTTAAATAGAGCAATTATGATGGCTCAAAAGACATCTGACCAAATGAAAGTAGCAGCTCATAGAGAAAGTGACGTTATCTTAGAAGATGCAAAAAGAAACGCAAGTCGCATTATTAATGAAGCATTATTAAGAGCTGAAAAGACAGAGCAAGAAGCAAGTCAATTAAGACGAAATATGACTGTTTTTAAAAGGCGATTACGTGATGTAGTAGAAACTCAATTAGAAATGGTAAATGATATAGACAAGATAGAATTTTAAAAACATTTGATAGAGACGATATATAAGAAATGGTAAAGAAAGTTCGTGGTTGATGTAAACGAAACTAGGAATTATATATAAATCACTCTAGATGTTTTCTATGAAGATAGGAACGGTAACGCGTTATAGTTTCGAGTATTAATTAAGGTGGTACCACGGGTAAAAAGCTCGTCCTTAGAAATAGGATGAGTTTTTTTATATAGAAAGAAGGGAATATATGTTATTGCAAATATTGATATTAATTATAGGTTTTTTATTACTCATTAAAGGTGCAGATGTTTTTGTAGATGGAGCCTCTTCTACTGCTAGAAATTTGAATATTTCAAGACTTGTAATAGGGCTTACTATAGTTGCATTTGGAACAAGTGCTCCAGAATTAGCAGTTTCTTTTAAAGCTTTGATGTCAAATAGTGGTGATATGGTTTTGGGAAACGTGATTGGAAGTAATATTATCAACATATTATTAATATTGGGAGTATCTAGTTTATTTTGTACATTACGAGTAAAAAGTAATACGATTAGAAAAGAATTACCAATTACAATTATGTTATCCTTATTATTAGTGACCTTATTCGTAGACAACTTGTTTGACCAAAATCAAGTAAATATGATTAGTCACTCTGATGGATTTGTCATTTTATTATTCTTTATGGTTTTTATTTATTATTTATTTTCTATTATTAGAAAGAAAAAGGAAGTAGATGACCCAAATACATTAGAAGATAATCCAAAATATCCAATGTATAAATCAATTATTTTCACTTTTTTAGGATTGATTGGAGTAATGGCTGGAAGTCACTTTGTAGTAGAAAGTGCTTCAAGTATCGCAGAGTTTTTAGGTGTAAGTGAAAGAATGATAGCACTGACTATAATTGCACTTGGAACATCACTTCCTGAGCTAGTTACATCAGTAGTAGCAGCTAGAAAGGGAGAACAAGATTTATTGATTGGAAATATTATTGGAAGTAACATCTTTAATATTGGAATTGTTTTAGGTTTACCAGTTGCTATATTTGGTGGAATTTCAGGAGCAGGTTTCTCTTATGTCGATTTGGTTTTATTCCTTGTTTCTGCATTAATGCTTTTTGTTGCAGCAGGTAATGATAAAGTAATTAGTAAAAAAGAAGGAATTATCATGATATTTACGTTTATTACTTATTATGCATATGTAATATTTGGTTAGGAGGGTTTTTATGGAAAAATTTAAAGAGTTAAAAAAAGGAAAAAATTGTGAATTAGAGAATGAGACTTCTCAATATTGGGAAGAGAAAGATATTTTAAATAAGAGCATTCAAAATAGAAAAGATGATTTTGTATTTTATGATGGGCCTGCAACAGCGAATGGAATGCCTGGAATTCATCATATGATGGCGAAGTTACTAAAAGATACTGTTTGTAAATATAAAACAATGAAAGGGTATCGCGTACTTAGAAAAGTAGGCTGGGATACTCATGGTTTACCAGTAGAAGTTCAAGTTGAAAAAGAGCTTGGATTTGAAGGGAAAAATGATATTGAAAAATATGGAATTCAAAAGTTCAATGAAAAGTGTAGAGAAAGTGTGTGGAAAAATGAAAAAGCGTTTCGTGATTTCACAACTGAAATGGGACAATTTATTGATTTAAAAAATCCATACATTACTTATGAAAATAATTATATTGAAACAGAATGGTGGATTTTGAAGAAACTATTTGATGAAGGATATATTTATGATGGATTAAAGATTTTGCCATATTGTCCAAGATGTGGAACAGGACTTGCAAGTCATGAAGTAGCACAAGGATATAAAGAAGTAAGTGTAAATACAGTAACCGTTCCTTTAAAATTAAAGAATAAAGAGAATACATATTTACTAGTTTGGACAACAACTCCATGGACATTAATTGCTAATGTGGCTGCTTGTGTAAATCCAAATGAAGAATATGTAGAATGTTTATCAAAAGGATATCATTTTATTGTAGCAAAAAAATTAGCTGATAAAGTATTAGGAGATAACTATGAAGTAGTAGAAACTTACAAAGGAACTGATTTGGAACATTTAGAATATGAACAATTGCTACCATTTATTGAAACAAACAAAAAAGCGTTCTTTGTAACATGCGCTGATTATGTAACGATGGAAGACGGAACTGGAATTGTTCATATCGCTCCAGCATTTGGTGCTGATGACTATGAAGTTGGATTAAAATATGATTTACCTATGATAAATCCAGTTGATGAAAATGGTTGTTACACAGAGGGACCATGGAAAGGGAGACTTGTTGTTGATTCAGAATTAGAAGTAGAAATCATCAAATATTTGGCAGGAGAAGATAAATTATTTAAAAAGCAAAAAATGGTACATAATTATCCACATTGTTGGAGATGTAAAACTCCTCTTGTATATTATTCAAAGCCAAGTTTATATATTAAAACGACAGCAATCAAAGATAAGATTGTAGAACAGAATAATACAGTAAATTGGTATCCAAGTTATGTCGGAGAAAAACGGTTTGGAAACTGGTTAGAAAATATGAATGATTGGGCCATCTCTAGAAATCGTTATTGGGGTACTCCAATTCCATTATGGAAATGTTCTTGTGGACATCAAGAAATGATTGGTTCAAGAGCAGAATTAGTAGAAAAAGCAATAGAAAAAATTGATGAAACAATTGAATTACACAGACCTTATGTAGATGACATTCATATTACATGTAAAGAATGTGGAAAAGAAATGACAAGAATCAAAGATGTTATTGATTGTTGGTTTGATTCTGGTTCTATGCCATTTGCACAATACCATTACCCATTTGAAAATAAAGAATTGTTTGAAAGTCAATTTCCAGCCGATTTTATTTCAGAAGGAATTGACCAAACACGTGGATGGTTTTATTCTTTGCTTGTAATCTCAACATTTGTAACAGGAAAAACACCATACAAAAATGTTTTAGTAAATGATTTGTTGTTAGATAAATTTGGTCATAAAATGCATAAAAGTAGAGGAAATGCAATTAATCCATTTGAGTTAATGGAGAAATTTGGAGCAGACCCAATTCGTTTTTACATGTTATATGCTTCTCCAGTATGGACACCTCTAAAATTTGATGAGGATGGAGTAAAAGAAGTGCAATCTAAATTTTTTAATACTTTAAAGAATACTTATACGTTCTTTCAAATGTATGCCAATACAGATGAAGTAGACCCAAGAAGTTATCATGTAGATTATAAAGATTTAGAAGAAATTGATAAATGGTTGTTATCAAAATATCATAAACTTATAAAATTTGTAACAGAATCAATGGATGAATATGATCTCAATAAAGCAGTGCGTGCTATTAACAATTTTGTAAATGAAGATTTATCAAATTGGTACATTAGAAGAAATCGTAGAAGATTTTGGGAAAGCGAACTTACAATCAGTAAAAAAGCGGTTTATGGTACAACCTATGAAGTATTGCTTGGCATTTGTAAATTAGCTGCACCATTTATACCATTTGTAACAGAAGAAATCTATAGAGCTCTAACAGATAAAGAATCTATTCATTTAGAAGACTATCCAATTTGTGATGAAGATATGATAGATGAAAAAATTGAAAATCGAATGGATTTGGTACGTGACTTAATTTCTCTAGGACGTTATGTCAGAGAAGAGGCGAAAATTAAAGTACGTCAACCAATTAGTGAAGCATTAATAGATGGAAAGAACAAGGATTTGATTAATGATTTAACACTTTTAATAAAAGAAGAATTAAATGTGAAAGAAGTAGTTTTTACAAATGAATTAAGTCATTATATGAATTATATTGTAAAACCAAATTTTAAAACTGTTGGAAAAATATTAGGACCAAAAGTAGGAGAGTTTGGAAATGTTTTATCTTCCTTATCTGTTGAAGAAATAAATAAGCTTCAGAACAATGAAACAATTACTGTAACTCTTTCAGGAGAAGCATTTGAAGTAACGAATGAAATGATAGATATTCGAATCGAATCAAAAGAAGGGTTCAATGTAGGAATGTTAAATAATAATTTTATCATTTTAAATACTGAATTGAATGAAGTTTTAATTGAAGAAGGCATTGCTAGAGAACTTGTTTCTAAAATTCAACAACTTAGAAAATCAAGCGATTTTGAGATAACAGACCGTATTGAAGTTTCTTATCAAGCAGATGAAGAAGTAGAAAAAGCGATTGCAAATAACTTAGAATATATGAAAGAGGAAACTTTAGCGCTTACTATTACAAGTAAAGAAAATTTAAAAGATAAATTTGATATTAATGGACATGAAGTGTATTTAGAAGTAATAAAAAAATAGTTAGACTTATGTCTAACTACTTGCAAGAGTGGTGGAATTGGTAGACACGCAGGCTTGAGGGGCTTGTAGAAATATTCTGTGAGGGTTCAAGTCCCTTCTCTTGCACCAGATTGATAGGAAACTCGAACTTTTTATTCGAGAGTAATAAATATTAACTAGAAGTACCGTCTAGTTTTTTTGTTATTTTAGAATGGAAGTGAAGAGTTTTTTATGAAAGTAGAAGTAAAAGAATTAAAAATTAGTAATGAATTGCAAAGAAAGATTGATATGATATGTAGATTTGCAGGCATAAGTTATGAATTTTCAAGTGGATGTGTAAAAAATATCAAAGGAACAAATATTGCCTATGTAAAACCTCATATCTTATCAGTAAATGGAAATGACTATTTATTATTTGAAGAATGTGATGATGTATTTATAAATGGTTATTCCAAAAGTATTAAGTTAAAAGATTTGTGCATGTATTTGAAAGAAACTAAATAATTTAATTTAAAACTAGGCGTACAAAATAAGGCGTACTTTGAGGTTAAAAGTATGGGACTTTTGTACTTTTAATCTCTCTTTAAAAAAATTAGAAAAGGAGAGATTTAAAAATGAATGAAGAAAAACGAATTGCAGGGATTTACATTAGAGTGAGTACACTCGACCAAGCTCGTGAAGGCTTTAGTCTAGGAGAACAAGAAGCTAGACTAAAGGACTTCTGTAAAGCAAAACAATATGAAGTATATAAAGTATATGCTGATGAAGGAATTAGTGCTAAAAACGATAAAAGACCAGCATATCAGGAGATGATGAATGATGTTAAGAATGATACGATTAATGTCATTGTAGCATTTAAAATGGATAGACTTACTCGTAGTGTCTATGACGTAGAAATGGAGTCGCTGGCTCCCTCCGCCACCCTCGCCATGTCGCAGAAAAGCAGCGAATTGCGTGCGCAGGGCGTCGACGTGATCAATCTCTCCGTAGGCGAAC
>JAAWNF010000022.1 GCA_022798795.1 Bacilli bacterium | reverse complement strand
GGTTAGGAGTAAATCAAAAGTTGGCCATAAAAAAAGTAAAATAAACGTTCCAAAAGAAGAAGTTATTGAATTTTCAAAGAATTTTGATATTTTTTCTATTAATGTCAGTTCTAGCAATTTTTTAAATCATTTGTTATTAAATGGGGATATTATGATATCTTCAAATGGAGATGTTTGGATGATTGCATATAAGAATGAAGATTATAGTGGAAGAGAAGATGAAAATCTTCCAGATTTTAATTTAAAAACAGATTTGTTCGATAAGATTTTAAATGAAATTCCTGGATTTGATATTTTATATAAGTATATTGTAGAACATGATTTATTAGATGTTATTTTGGAATGTGCAGTATATGATATTCCTCTTGGAATCTACCATGACCAAGTTGTTCTATTTGAAATTAGAACAGATTTTTAAAATGATGTAAGATTTATTCATTTAAATGGTTCAATAGGAAATAAAAAAAAATAATCACATATACTATTTATAGGTGGTTATCATGGCTAATATAGAGGATTTTAAAGGATTTGTTAAAAAAAATCCAAAACTTGTTAAATATACAAAATCAGGAGAAATGAGTTGGCAAAAATTTTATGAATTATATGATTTGTATGGGGAAGACGAAACAACGTGGAAACCTTATCTTGGCGTAGCTGAAGCAGTCGCACCAGTGACAAGTATGGCTTCCTTTGCAGATTTAATGGGACTTCTTAAGAATATTGATTTAGATAGTGTTCAAAATGGAGTTAGTAGTATTCAGAGGGTTTTGAGTGTGGTGCAAGATTTAACTGGGAAAGATGGAAAAGAAGAGGTTAAAACAGAATATAAGCCCCGACCTCTTTACAAACATTTCGAAGATTAATGACATTGGAAACACAATTCGCACTCAAAAATAACCCTTATTTTAGTAGATATATTAGAGAAAATTCAAATTGGTATAAGATTTTAAATCGTGAGCCAAATATGATTAAAACGTTTGAGGAAGAGGTGAAAACCAATTATAAATTAAGACCTTCTGATAAAATTAATAAAGCACTAGAAACTTTAGAAATGATTGAGTCAATTATGGGAACATTAAAATAAAAAGAGCGATTTTCGCTCTTAAAGGGGAGTAATAATATGTGTGATTGCTCACAGTATTATTAATTCCCAAAAATTGTAATAGTATACGAGAGAAGTGATGATTTTGAGAATTATTAGTGGAATATATAAAGGTCGTAATTTAAATGGCTTTGATATAGAG
Source organism: Bacilli bacterium (assembly GCA_022798795.1). Lineage (GTDB taxonomy): Bacteria > Bacillota_I > Bacilli_A > RF39 > UBA660 > MGBC102946. The sequence continues at coordinate 19,861 of JAAWNF010000022.1, read as the reverse complement.
GGAACAAGACCGACAATGGATAGAGTAAAAGAATCTTTATTTGCAATGATTCAAAATAATATCAAAGGGTCAAATTGCTTAGATTTGTATGCAGGAAGTGGAGCATTAGGGATAGAAGCTTTAAGTAATGGCGCTAACCATGTAACTTTAGTGGATGAAAATAAAATCGCAATCAAAATTATGAAAGAAAATACAAGAGGAATGAAAGAAATAACGATTCTTCATACTGATGCATTTCAGCTTCATAATCATATAGAGCAAAAGTTTAATTTAATTTTTTTAGACCCTCCATATCATAAAAATTTAATTTTTCCAACACTTGAATATTTAAAAGAACATGATTTTTTAGAAAAAGGCGCAATTGTAATATGTGAATATGAAGAAGAATGTTTTGATAGCAAAGATTTTGAAGTATTAAAAGAAAGAATATATGGGAAAAAGAGAATAAAAATATTAAAATTTTGAAAACGAGTTAGGATATTCGTTTTTTTTTGTTGTATCTTAAGGGTGAGGAGGTAGAAGTTATGCGTAAGCATCCAATCATATTGCAAGAGGATAATAAAGACTGTGGTGTTGCTTGTCTTTCTATGATTATAAAACATTATCGAGGATATATTCCATACGAAGAGCTTAAAGATAATCTAGGTGTGAATAAAGATGGTGTGAGTGCAACTAGAATTATAGAAGTAGCGAAGAAATATGGATTTGAAGCAAAAGGAATTGAGGGAAGTTTTGAAGAATTTCAAAAAGAAATGATTATATTGCCTTGTATTGCACATGTCTTATTAGAAAATGCTTATTATCATTATCTTGTAATTTATGAGATTAATATACAAAGAAAATATTTGATAGTAGGAGACCCAGCAAAAGGAATTTATAAAATGAATTTTGAAAAATTTGAGCAAATATGGCAACATGTTATTTTGACTTTTTATCCTAAGGTACCAATTCCTTATAATGAACCAAATAATCTATTAAAAAAGCAATTTTTATTATTGTTAAAGAAAGAAAAGAAGCCATTCTTTACTATGATTTATTTGTCTATTTTTGTTACTATTTTTTCAATTTTATTTTCTTTTATGTTGGAGCATTTTATTTCTCTTTTGAATGAGCATGATGAAACGACTTATTTATTATGTTCCGTTTTTCTCTATGTTTCTTTTTTACTTTTAAAAAATGGAAGCAGTTTTTTACGAAATAAAATTTTCTTTCATGTTTATCAAAGAGTAGACTTCAAATTTATGCGTCTTATTATTGGAGAAATACTTCATCTTCCTTATCGATACTTTAAAAATAGAACTACAGGAGAAATCATCTCTAGAATTGGAGATATTGGCATCATTCGTTCATTTTTGAGTGCAGTAACGTTATCATCTTTAATGGATTTTCCTCTTTTATTAATAAGTGGTATTGTTTTATATTTTATTAGTAATAAATTATTTTTTGTATCTCTTTTCACATTATTTTTTTATATTATTTTATTTATAATTTATCAAAAGCGAATTGCTTCAAAGATAGAAGCAGTAGAGGAAAATAATTCACTTGTTACTTCTTATATGGTTGAAACTTTAGGAGGATATGAAACTGTATTTGGAAGTCATTTAAAAGAGGAAACCAAAGAAGAAATCATGCGACGTTATATGAATTATATGGAAGGAGTAAAGTCATTAGAATATGTTCAAAATGAATCTGGAATTTTAGAACAATCTTTATATGAATTTTCTGTTTTAGCTTTTCTGGCTTTAGGGATTTATTTGGTTGCAAAAGAAGAGTTAACTATTTCTGCACTGTTATTGTTTCACTCTCTTTTTATGTATTTTATAGAACCAGTTAGAAATTTTTTAAAGTTAGGAGAAGAATTTAAAAAAGTTAAAATATCATGGAGGAGACTTTCAAACCTTTTTTGTGAAACAAAAGAGCTAGGAATTTATAACAAAAATTTAGAGGGAACAATTGAATTCAAACATTTGACATTTTCATATTTAGAACAGCCTATTTTGAAGAATGCTTCTTTTCATATAAAAAAAGGAAGTAAAGTTTTATTAGTTGGAGAAAGTGGAAATGGAAAAAGTACAATTTTAAAATTGTTAATGAAATATTATGAAGCACCGAGAAATTCACTCTTTTTAGATGGCATTGATATGAGTGAATACAAAAAGGAAGTCATTAAAAATAATATTTTATATGTATCTATGAAAGAACAATTGTGGACAGGTCCAGTTTTTGAAAATATTTTGCTTGGAAAAGAACCAAATCATAGATATCAAGAGATTTTAAAATTAACAGAGGTAGATTCAATTCTTTCTAAAAATCCTTTAGGACACCGTATGGTATTAGAAGAAAATGGTGCAAATCTTTCAGGGGGAGAAAAGCAAAGAGTCGTATTGGCACGTACTTTATTATTACCATTTTCTATTTTATTATTGGATGAGGCAACTAGTCAAATTGATAGTGATATGGAAAGAAGGATTTTGAAACGTTTGTTTAAGAAGTATCCAAATAGAACAATGATAATGGTCTCGCATAGGTTGGATAATTTAGATTTGTTTGACCAAAAAATAGAGATAAGAAATGGTTATATTTTAGAGGATGTGAGAAAGCATGAATAAAAATGAATGGAGAAATCAAATTTGGATTTTAGAAATGCTATATCCAAGAGATATCAAAAAAAATGTTTGCTTTTTCATTGTATGTTCTATTATATTATTAGCTATAATATTCTGTTATCAGTATCCTATCTATCAAACATTTTATGGAATGGTCTGTCAGGATAAACAAAATGTTATAAAAGTAATGGTTCCATTTTCAAAAATAGATGAATTTGAGAGTGCTGTTATTAGAAATAAAGATATGAAATTGGTAAGTGTAGATAATGAGCCAGAGTTTATTTCTGGGGAGAAAGTAATAAATGCTGAAGTTATAGTATCGATATCACAAAAATTATTAGTAGAAAATAATATCGTAGTTCTTCGAGTTAAAACAAAAGATATGAGTATATGGAAAGAATTTAGTCAAAAATGGAAGAAAGGAGTGAAGAATGAAGCAAGTAGAAAATGAACAATTAAGTAAAATCCAAGGTGGTGGAGGAATTAGTCTTGGAGTAGGACTTCTCATTGTTGCAGGAGCTATATTTGTTATTGGAGTAATAGATGGATTTTTTAGACCATTAAAATGTAATAAATAGAAGGAGGAAAAAAATGAAAGAATTAGATTTAGAAAAAATGAATAGAATAATAGGAGGAGTTAGTATTACTGGTACATTTATTAATGCTTTAGTAAGAGGAATTGATGTATTGTTAGATTTGGGAAGAAGTTTAGGTTCTGCATTTCGTAGGTCAAAAGAAAATGTATTATGTCCACTATAAAAAATTATCAGAAAGCAATTTTGTTGATGGCATTCGTTATAAGCATTCCTCTTATTGTACCATTTATGGCAGATGTAATAGAAATTGTACTAAAATTAGGTAGGATTGTTGGAACTATTATTCGTATTTATTAAAAGCACTAAAGTGCTTTTTTATATTTTTAGTATTTTTTGTCGAAATGCTTTCTTTTTATGGTTTTTTTAGTTGAAATCTTAATGTTTAAGTGTTATAATGAACTTAGCCAAGAAGGGAGGGAATCTAAATGACAAAAGTAATCGTTCGAAACGGAAATGTTGATGGTGCAATTAGAACAATGAAACAAAAAAACGTTAAGGATGGCCTCCTAAAGAATTTACGTGAAAGACAAGAAGGGTATATGAAACCAGGCGTAAGAAGAAGAAAAGCGAAAAAGGAAGCAATTAGAAATAGCCGTCGTAGAGAAAGAAACTATAATTAAGCCTGTTGTTGGGCTTTTTTTTGAAAGGAGAATTGTAATGAGGGAAAAAATTTTAGAGGATTTGAAGCAAGCAATGAAAGAACAAGATAAAGAATTATTATCTGTTATTCGTATGGTAAAGGGAGCAATTCAATTAGAGGAGATTAAAGTAAAACATCCTTTAACAGATGAGGAAGTGATTACTATTTTAAGTCGTGAAATAAAGACGAGAAAAGAATCAATTTCTGAATTTGAAAAAGGAAATAGGACAGATTTGATAGAAAAAACGCAAAGTGAAGTAGATATATTATCACGTTATATGCCAGAACAATTAAGTGAAGAAGAAGTTAATCAAATAATTGAAGAAGTATTTGGAATTGTAAATCCAAATGTTCCATCAGATATGGGAAAAATAATGGGAATGTTGACGCCAAAATTAAAAGGAAAAACGGATATGAGTCTGGTAAGCAAGAAAGTAAAAGAGAAATTAACACATTAATTTTTCTTTTATTATGGAATAGAAAAATTGGATTATAAATGATAAAGTTTTAATATTTCCTTTTAGTTGTTCTATAGATTGTTGATAATATCTTAAAAGTAATTTTGAATCATCCTATTTTATCATTTCTTTGATAAGATACTGTAAACATTTTTATCAAATTTATCAACATCATATTGACAAGTGTTTTTTTTACGCTTATAATAAAAATAGGTGGTAGAATGAATGTAAAAGATAAATTGTATAAAAATCAAGGTATTCATGTTATTACTGCCATTTTTACAGTAGAGCAGGGAATTACAAAAGTATTGTTAGTAAAAAGAAAAAATGAACCTTTTTTAGGAGATTGGATTTTAACGGGAGGAGCACTTTATAATAATGAAGATTTGTTATCGGGTGCGAAGAGGGAGATTGTAGAGAAAACTGGAATTAAAAATATTGAAATTTATCAATTTGGTGTGTTTGGTAGTGTTGACCGTTCTCCAATAATGAGAATGGTGGCAGTAGCTTACATTGGAGTGATTGATAGTAGGCGTGTTCAAATATTGCGTGAAACTTTAAAAACATCTAATGCAGATTGGTTTTCGATTGATAAGGTTCCGCCTCTTGGATATGACCATAATGAAATCTTGGTTGAGGCATTGAAAGAACTTCAGAAAAAAATTACTTCATCTACAATATTGAAATCTTTATTTCCCGAAACTTTTTCCTTACCAGAACTTCAAAAAGTATATGAAGCAATTTTAGGAACAAAATTGGATAGAAGAAACTTTAGAAAAAAAATTTTGAGTTTAGATTTGATTGAAGATACTGGGGAAACTGCAAGATTTGAAGGAAAGAAACCTGCAAAACAATATCGTTTTAAAAAGAAAATAGTAGAAAAAAAGGTATTTTGAAAAATATGTTTTTTTAAACGTTAGAAAAGTGTACAAAATACGCGTTAGTAGGAGGAAATATGGCGAGTTTAAGTTTTAGATATGGAGCAATGAATTGTGGGAAAACAACAGCACTTTTACAGGTTGCACATAATTATGAAGAAAATGGGTTACAAGTAATTGTAATAAAATCAGAAAAAGATACAAAAGGAGATGATGCTGTTATTTCTAGACTTGGTAAGGATAGAAAAGTAGATTTTTTAATAAAAGAAGAAGAAAAATTATTACCATATGGTGAATTATGGAAACAACAAGGAATTGCTTGTGTACTTGTAGATGAAGCAGAATTTTTAAGTGAAGAGCAAGTAATAGACCTTTATAGAATTACAAAATATTATGATATCCCTGTAATATGTTATAGTTTGAGAACTACGTTTAAAGCAAAATTTTTTACTGGTAGTAATCCTTTAATGCGCTGGGCAGACCATATTGAAGAGTTAATCAATATATGTGGAATCAAAGGGTGTGGACAGAAAGCAAAATTTCAAGGTAGAAAGGTAAACGGGGTATTTGTGCTAGAAGGAGAGGAAGTTGTGATAGATGGAAGTGATAGTAAAACAGAATATGTACCACTTTGTGGGGAGCATTATTTACAAGAAGTATATGATAAAAATAGAATTTTAGATTTTGGAGCAAAGCCAAAACAATTTGTAATAAAGCCACCAAAATATAAGCGAGTAGAAAGTGCATAATAAATGCATTTCTTTAACGAAAAAATAAGCGTCGAAAAGACACTTAAAAAGGAGGAAAATATGATTTATATTTTAAGACATGGGCTAGATGATGAACGTTTTATAGGAGGTTGGAGTAATGTAGAATTGGTAGGAGACGGAATAGAGCAAGTAAAAAGGACAGTAAAATTTATGCAGGAACATTCGATTGTATTTGATAAAATTTATAGTAGTGATATTAAAAGAGCAGTACAAACAGCACAATTAGTATCAGATGCTTATCATATTCCTATTGAGTTGCAGCCTTGTTTGAGGGAACTAGATAAAGGAACATTAACTGGAATGCCTAAAGAAAAAGCAGAAGCTTTATTTTCTGATTTCGTAGGAGATGTAGATATCAGTACAAGCTATCCAGAAGGAGAGTCTATGTTAAATTTGTATAGAAGACAAAAGGAGGTGTTAGAATGGATTATGGGACTGGAAAGATGTTTGATTGTTACTCATCGTGGTCCTATTAATATGTATTATTTTTATTTGAAGGAGGAGACACTAACAAATGATAAAAAACGTTTTGGAGTAACTCATGCTTCCCTTCATGAGTTAGATACAAAACAAAAAATTTTAAGAAAGATATATGAACCAAAGGAGAAGATGAAATAATGAGTAAAGTTACAAAAATTGTGTTGACTGGAGGACCATGTGCAGGAAAAACAACAGCACTACAAAGAATAGAAAAAGAATTTACAGAAAAAGGCTATAAAGTATTCATTATAGGTGAGAGTGCTACTGAATTAATTAATGGGGGAGCTAGACCTTTTGGTACTCTTTCAATTCCTACCTATCAATTCCAAAAAGAAATCATTGGTTATCAATTATATAAAGAAGCAATGTATGAAAATTTTGCAATGACATTACCAGAAGAAACGAAATGTTTGCTTGTTTGTGATAGGGGAGCGTTAGACAATAAAGCTTATATTGACCAAGAGGGATTTGCTCAGATTTTAAAAGAATCTTCGTTGAAAGAAATTGATTTATTAACTAGGTATCAAATGATTTTGCACTTAGTAACAGCAGCCAAAGGTGCAGAAGAATTTTATACATTGGCTAATAATGAGGCCAGAGTTGAGCCTCCAGAAGTAGCACGTTCTTTGGATGAAACGACATTAAATTGTTGGATAGGTCATCCAAATTTACATGTAATTGCAAACAATCAAGATTTTAATAGTAAAATGGACCAAGTGATTAGGACAATTCATAGAGAACTAGGTGCACCTGTTCCAACCCAAAGGCAAAAAAAGTTTTTAGTGAAATCTTCTTCTGTAGAGCAATTTCTTCTTTCTTTGCCAAGTACAAAAAGAATGAGGATTGAACAAATCTATGCAGAGGGAGAAGAGGAATGTTGTTTTAGAAAAATGAGTGATGAAGATGCATCAATGTATTTTGAAATTCATAAAAGAAATACAAAGGACCCTGAAATAAGAGTAAAAACTATGCGTCGTATGAAAGAAAAAGAATATTTAAGAAGAACAGCTCATAGTTCTAAAAATCCGATTTTGAAAGACCGTTATTCTTTTGTTTTTAATAATCAATACTTTACTTTAGATGTATTTAGAAATTTAGAGCTTTGCTTATTAGAAGTAGAACCAACAGAAGAAAATAATAGAATTAATCTTCCATCTGGGCTTGTAATATTAGATGATGTAACAGGTAATCCAATCTATCGTAATTTTAGTTTGTTTGAACAGATTAATCAAAAAGGAAAAGAGAAAATAAAACAGTAGAGGTTCTTATACAAAAATAGGATTATTATTTATAGCAATCTTTGATAAAAGGAATAGAATTTTAGCAGATATTGTGAATATATTTAGAATTAGCGTGTAAATTTTTACACGTTTTAAATATTATCGGTTAATACAAATTCTTTTGGTTATAAAAATTTCAAATAAAGCTATAAAAAAACTTGTAATTGAATAAGATTATGATATAATAGTAATGGCTTTTTAAAACACACAACGAGGATTTTTATGCCTAGTGCCAAATTGGTGGTGTAAGAAGAGGAATCGTTGGAGGAAATAACAAAAGGAGGAATATTATGGCAGTCGTGTCAATGAGTTATTTATTAGAAGCAGGAGTACATTTCGGTCACCAAACTAAGAGATGGAATCCAAAAATGAAAGAGTATATTTATACTTCAAGAGATGATATTTATATTATCGATTTACAAAAAACAGCGAAAAAAATTGAAGAAGCTTATGCAGCTTTAAAGAAAATTGCTGAAAATGGTGGAAAGGTTTTATTTGTAGGAACTAGAAAGCAAGCTAGTGAAGCGACAAAGGAAGAGGCACTTCGTTCTGAATCATATTATGTAACAGAAAGATGGCTTGGTGGTACTTTAACAAACTTCAAAACAATTAGAAGAAGAGTGAAAAGATTAGAAGAAATCGAAAAAATGGAAAAAGATGGTACTTTTGATTTACTACCAAAGAAAGAAGTAATTGGTCTTAGAAAAGAATATGACAAATTAAACAAACTTTTATGTGGTATCAGAGAAATGCATAAATTACCAAGTGCTATGTTTATTGTAGACCCATCAAAAGAAGATATTGCAATTAAAGAAGCTAGAAAATTAAATATTCCAGTATTTGGGATTGTAGATACAAATTGTGACCCAGATATGGTTGACTATGTAATTCCAGGAAATGATGATGCAATTCGTGCAGTAAAACTAATTATTGGTGTAATGGCAAATGCAATTGTTGAAGCAAATGGAGGAAAATTAGTTGATTATGTAACAACTGATGAAAAACATAAAAATGATAGTGCAAATGATATTATGCAAAGAGCTTTAGAAACAGTAAAGAAAAGAGAACCAAGAAGATTTGAAAATAATCGTCCAAAGGATTTTAGAGAAGGACGTAAACCATTTGAAAAAAATAATCATAGACCATCAGAAAAAGTAGAACCTAAAAAAGAAGAAAAGCAAGAAACTGTAGAAGTAAAAGAAGAAAAAGCCGTTAAATCAACAGATTTATCAACACTTACAGTAGCAGAACTTCGCGAAATGGCAAAGACAAAAGACATTAAAGGTTATTCTACAATGAAAAAAGCAGAATTACTTGATGCTTTAAAATAAAATTATAAAGATGGTTTCTATGATAGAAACTGTCTTTTTTAATAAAAAGGAGAGATATTATGATAAGTGCTAGCTTAGTAAAAGAGTTAAGAGAAAAAACGGGAGCAGGAATGCTTGATTGTAAAAAAGCTCTAGAAGCAAATAATGGAGATTTAAATGCTTCTATTGACTGGTTAAGAGAAAAAGGAATTTCAAAAGCAGCGAAAAAGGCTGACCGTATTGCTGCAGAAGGACTTGCTGCGATATTAGTTGAAGGGAATGAAGCTGCAGTAGTGGAAATTAATTCAGAAACAGATTTTGTTGCTAAGAATGAAGAATTTAAAAATTTAGTAGATACAGCTTTAAAAACAGTTATTAAAAGTAATGTTGGAACTGTAGAAGAGGCTTTAGAACTAGATACGAATGAAGGAACTCTTAATGACTTAATCGTTGCTAAAACAGCAAAAATAGGAGAAAAATTAAGCTTTAGAAGATTTGAACACATTACAAAAAGTGATGGAGAAAATTTTGGTGCTTATATTCATATGGGTGGTAAAATAGCAGTACTAACTGTTTTAAAAGGTGCTAATGAAGAAGTAGCAAAAGATGTAGCAATGCATGCAGCTGCAATGAGACCATCTTATGTAAAGATTAATGAAGTACCATCTGAAGAATTAGATAGAGAAAGAGATATTTTAAAAGAACAGGCTATCAATGAAGGAAAACCAGCTGAAATCGCAGAAAAAATGGTAGCAGGAAGAATTCAAAAATTTTATAAAGAAATTTGCTTAGAAGAACAGCCATTTATCAAAGATGGTGATATCAGTGTTGGAACATATGTAAAAAACAATGGTGGAGAAATTTTAAAAATGGTACGTTTTGAAGTAGGCGAAGGAATGGAAAAAAGAGAAGAAAATTTTGCTGAAGAAGTTGCAAAGCAAATGGAACAAAACTAGTGATTTTATATCATTAGTTTTTTTTGATGATGATTCTTTTTTGTATCATAAAAAAACATCAGAAGAAATAAAATGAATGAATTACAATGAAGAAACTTTAGAATTATTAGAATCAAGACTTGCGTGCATAGCGATAAGTGCTAGATAGAGAACGGATTCAGAAATTAAGACAATTTGTAGAAATGTATTTGCTTTTCTGTATTGGTAAACGATTAGATAAACTATTTGTAAAAGCCAGAAAATAGTAAAGTTACATAAAACTGAATTGAAAAAGTAGGAAAAAAATGAGATAATAGAAGCGATTGCAAAATTGTTCTTTTTTTGTTGCAATGAATGTAGGTGATAGAAAATGATATTAGTTGATAGAGATATAAAAGAGCTAGTGTCCAAAGGAACTTTGATTGTAGAACATTATGATGAGAAACATGTAAATAGTATTTCTTATGATATTTCAATTGATTATGTAGTTGGACATGAAGATGAAGAAATGGTTATATTAAAACCAAATCATTTTATTATGATAAAGACACTAGAAAAAATAGATGTTCCTATTTTTCTGTTGGCAAGAGTAGAAGAAAAAAATTCATTGTTGAGAATGGGGTTAATAGTAAATGGGCCTTGTTATCAACCAGGTCATGAAACTTATTGTTACCTTCGAGTGCATAATATTTCTGAGGAATCTATTAAAATTAATAAAGGATTTGTTATTGCACAACTGGTATTTGAAGAATTAACTGGTATTCCAGAAGTGACTTATGATAAGCAAAAGAATGCTTCTTTTCAAAAGGAAATAACATATAGAGAGTATGGTTATTATCAAGACATTTATAATCAGCTAAAAGAAAAATAAACAATTTGATAAAGAATTTGTATAAAAAAAATAGTGTGATTGCAAAATTGTTCTTTTTTTGTTATAATAGCCTCTTAAAGAAGGGGTTATTATGTTTATTGTAGTTTGTGGTGTAAGTGGAGTTGGAAAATCAACTTTAATTAGAAGTTTGGATTCAAATATATTTACACTTCCTAGAAGTGTTACAACTAGATTGTTACGACCTAGTGACCCAAAAAGTGAATATGTATTTGTAAGTCATTCTGAATTCAATTATTTAAAAGAACACAATCAATTATTAATTTCTCAATATTTTCATCAAGACCAATATGGAATATTAAAAACAGATTATGATGATATAATAAAAAGGAACAAAATAGCTATTAAAGATATCGGCTATGAAGGAATTTTACAGCTTAAAGAGAAGTTAAAGGAAGTTCCTTGTATTTATATTGATTCTCCTTTAGATATGTTAGAAGAAAGATTGAGAAAACGTGGTGACTCTTATGGGCAAATTAGAGAGCGTTTTTCTAAAATCAAACAGGAATTATCAGAATTTAGAAGTGTTGCAGATTATGAGATTGTAAATAATTCTAGTATTGATGCATATCAAACACAATTCCAAAAAGTTTTAGGACATATTATAGGGGGAAGAAAATGAGTAAATTAGAATTAAAATCGACTTTCATAATAGGAGGAGATTCTGTTAGATTGATAAAAAAATTTTTAACGAATGAACTTCAAATAGAGTGCATCAGGGAATGGAAATGTGCTGAGGGAAATGTTATAGATGTGCCTAAGGAAGATTATGAAAGAGCTTTATTAGAAGGGCAAAAATATGCAGTGGAGGAAAATTTATCATATGTGTATTGGATAAATCAGTATAATGAAGCAATTCGGTGTGGTTATTTACAATTAGCCTATGCTATACTAAGAAGACAAAGAAAAGGAAATTCATTATGGTGTCTTGATAAATATCTTCCAGAAGATGTTGTGGAATATCTGGGAAAGATGAGAAGAACTTTAGGGGTTGAAGTAGAACATTCCTATCATGGGGGAGATAGAGCCTTATGTTTTACACCACAAAGTTTAGACTATAGAGAACTTTTAAGATTGATGGAAGACTTTATAGTAAAAGAAGGAACGGGGCCGTTTTCAAGGATTATCCCATTAACTTTTACTGGAGAAAAATTGGAGAAAGAAAGTTTTTTTCTTTTGAAAACCAAAAAATAAAATCGTATAAATTACGATTTTTTTATTATCATTATGTAATCCGACATTTTTATTAAGATAGCTATTTTAAAATGGGTATGGTGATGATATGAAAGTAAAAATATTTGATGAAAGTCATGAAACTGACTTGGAAAAAGCCATCAATGATTTTTTAGAAGAAAAAGAATTAGAAATCATCGATGTTAAGTTTGGTGTTTCTGCTAGTGTATTTGGAGAAGAACAAATCTATTGTTTTTCCGCTCTCATTTTATATAAAAATGTTTAAAAAAGAAAGGATTGAAACAATATAGAAAAGGAAAAGAGATGATTTTATGTTTGGAAACTTTAGTGAAGATGCAAGACAGATTTTAATCAATGCAAAAAGTGAAATGAAAGAATTAAAGCATCCATATGTTGGCAGTGAACATTTACTTTTAGCCATCTTAAGAAATGATAATTCCATTTCTAAAAAATTAAAAGAATATCATTTAGATTATGAATCTTTTAGATTAGAACTCATCGATATTGTAGGAATAGGGGAAGTAGCAAGCAATTGGTTTTTATATACTCCACTTTTAAAAAGAGTAATGGAAAATGCAATTATTGATAGTAAAGAGAATAATAATGGAACTGTTACAATAGAACATTTATTTGCAAGTTTATTAGAAGAAGGGGAAGGTGTTGCAATTCGTATTTTGCTTGGAATGAATATTGATATTGATGATTTATATAGTGAATTTGCTTATAAATTAACAACTGGAGCAAAACATAAGAAAGGTCATAAAATGATGCTTGAAGAGCTTGGAACTGATTTAACGGCAAAAGCAATCAATGGAGAACTAGACCCAGTGATTGGACGAGAAATAGAGATAAAAAGAGTATTAGAAATCCTTTCTAGAAGAACAAAGAACAATCCATTATTAATTGGTGCGGCAGGTGTTGGAAAAACAGCAATTGTAGAGGAGCTTAGTCGAAGAATTGCGTCTGGAGAAGTTCCTTCTTCTTTAAAAAATAAACGTATCATTAGTTTAGATATGGCAACTATGGTAGCTGGTACAAAATATCGCGGAGAATTTGAGGAAAGAATGAGAAAGGTGTTGTCTGAAATTGAAAATAGCGATAATATTATTTTATTTATTGATGAAATTCATACGCTAGTAGGAGCAGGAGGAGCAGAGGGAGCAATAGATGCGTCTAATATATTTAAACCAGCTTTGGCGAGAGGAAAACTACGTTTGATTGGTGCTACAACAACAGAAGAATATAAAAAATATATCGAAGCAGATGGTGCACTTGATAGAAGATTTCAAAGCATCTACATAGAAGTGCCAGATACTAAAGTAGTAAAAACCATTTTAATGAAATTAAAAACTATATATGAACAATATCATTTTGTGAAAATAAGTGAGTCTATGATAGATTTAATTATTGAGTTTAGCGAAAAATATATTCATAATCGAAATCAACCAGATAAAGCAATTGATATTTTAGATGAAGTTTGTGCAAAAGTAAGTTTGAAAGAAAGTAAAGAATTAAAAAAATATCATGAATTAAATAAAGTTCTTCAAAATACAATCAAAGAAAAAAATGAAGCTATTTTAAATAATGAATTTAAAGAAGCTTCTAAATGGAAAGAAAAAGAAAATAATTTAATGGATAACTTAAATAAATTAGAATTGAGCCTTTTAAAGCAGAAACACAATAAAATTGTCACCAAAGAAGATATTGCTGAAGTAATTCATATCAAAACCAAAGTACCAGTATATGAGCTTTTAAAGGAAAACAAAAAAGCCATTGCAGATTTAGAAGTTCATATTAAAAGTCATATTATTGGGCAAGAGGAAGCAGTAGGAAAAATTGTTCAAGTTTCAAAAAGATTAAAATTAGGATTTAAGGAAGAAGAAAAAGGAACATCTTTATTATTTGTAGGTCCTTCTGGAGTAGGGAAAACGGCACTTTCTAAACTTTTTGGGGAGGAATTAGTAGGTAAGGAAAATATTATTAAATTAGATATGAGTGAATACGCAGAGGCTCATTCCATTAGCAAGCTAGTAGGTGCGCCTCCAGGATATGTAGGCTATGATGACCATAAAAATATTTTAGAAGAAATTAGAAATAAACCATATTCTGTTTTAATACTAGATGAAATAGAAAGAGCTCATCCTTCCATTTTAAATTTGTTTTTTCAAGTATTGGAAGAGGGAAAAATAAAAGATTCTAGAGGAATTACGGTTCATTTTGGAAATGTAACTATTATTATGACTTCTAATATTGGTTTTGAAGAAATACATATTGGTTTTGAGTCACCAAAAGAAGAAGTTATTTTTTCAAAATTAAAAGAACACTTTAGTATTCCTTTTATAAATCGGATAGATGAAATTGTAGTATTTCAAAAATTAAAAAAACAAGATATTGAGATATTGACAGAAAAGAAGCTACAAAAGCTAGAATCTCGTTATCAAAAGAAAGGATATCAAGTTATTTATGATAATGCTCTGATTTCAGAGATTGTTGAAAAAAGTAATTTTAAAGAATTTGGAGCTAGAAGATTAGATAAGATTATCAAAGAAGATATAGAGGCTATGATTATTGAAGAAGCAATAGAAGAAAAAGTACAAATCAGAATTGAACATTTAAAAAAACATGTAGAAAGTTAGAAAGGAAATATTATGAACTATTTAGGAAATGGATTTTTTAGAAGTGGATTAGGATTTAATAATGGTGAATTTAATTATTTAAGAACAGATATTTATGAACAGGATAATGTTTACTATTTAAAAATTGAAGTGCCTGGTGTAGAAAAAGAAAACATTAGAATTGATTATGATAGTGGCTATTTAACTGTTTCAGTAAAGCAAGAAAACATTTATGAAGAATCAAATGAATATATTAGAAAAGAAAGAATTATGAGTGAAAAAGAAAGAACTTTTTATGTAGGAGATATTAATGAAGAGTCTATTAAAGCAAACTATCAAAATGGTGTTTTAACCGTTTCTTTGGATAAAAATGAAGAGAAGAAAGAAACAAAAAGACAAATTATAATAGAATAAAAAGGACTTATTCGTCTTTTTTTTCATAGATAGACTCTTTTTCGTATGGGTATCTTATAGAACCATTTTGAAAAAGAAAATCGTGACCTTTTTTACTTATTGGTTTAATTAAAAATCTTCTTTCATCTGTTTGCATAGTTCCATTAATTCTAATAAAAGTGTAACCTTTTTATCTGTTTTTTAATGATTGAATAAAGTTATACATACACTAACAGCCCCTTTCATGTCGATGGTTCCTCTTCCATAAATCGTATTTCTTTCTTTTTGAAATTGATATTTGTCACAAGGGACAACATCAATGTGAACACAAAAAACAACATCAAAGTTTTCATCTTTGGTATTTGAAATGATAAGTGATGAGAAACTATTGAAATTATGTTGTTTAATAATTAAGTTTCGATTCATTTTAGAGGTGATTAAGTCAATGAGTGCATCACTCTTTTCGGTTTCTTTAGATACACTTTTAAAATTAATTAATCATTTTAATGTATTTAAAATTTCTTTTTTCATAAATGCTCCTTTCAAAATAAAAACCTATGCTTGTATATGCATAGGTTCTATGAAATTATTTTCCTATTGCAGATACAATCATCATAAATAGTACTTGTATCTACGATTATTTTTAATCGTTTTACAAGTACTCATCGGCAACGTCTGCGATTGTTTTGTAAAAATAATTTCATATTGTTCATCCTTTCTGTTGGAAGTAATATATATAATATATCTTTTATTTTGTCAAATTTGTAGTTTAATTTGTATACGAAAAATCTTTGACATTTATTTTTTTTATGATATGATAATAATGGTGATAATATGGTAGAAGAAATTGAAACAATCTTAAATAGAAACCAGAGTTTAACACAAGATTTAAAAATTCATTTTTTAGAGCTTGTTGCAATTTTTCACAAACAGTTTCCTACAGTATCACTAGAAAATTTGAAAAATCGATTGCAAACTTTAAAGGTTGATAGGTTAAATCGGTATGTATCAACAGAGGTTTCTAAGTACGACCCAGTTTTAAATACTCTAATGGTAAATGAGGAAAGGTTAGGAAAAGATGTAGATGCAAAACATGTTTTAATGTATGAATTGTTATCAATTATAACAGCAAAGGACAATTATACTGGATTTAATTTTAATCATCAATTTGAAGCTCTTAATATTGGATATACTGAAATTTTAACAAATTATTTGGTAGGAAATGAGTCTGAAGAATTTATTCATTCTGATGAGATTATAGCAACAAATTTGATTTCCATATCAGTAGGGAATGATATTTTACTACATGCTTTTTTTAACAACGATTATATGTCATTAACAAAAGGTTTGATAGATGCGGGGATAGAACTATGATAGGATTAATGAATTATAATGTTTCTAGGGCAGAAACAGGGAAAAGCCAACTAGCAAGTATTGAGAGTGCATATTTAAAAAGTTTGACAGGAAAAAATTTAACAGAGGAACAACTAAGGCAAATAGAAAATATGTTAGTGACGAATCCAAATATGATGGATGTTCCTTCTATGTATTTGGGGTTAGAGAGAGTGAAAGCAGAGTTTGAAATGCTAAAAAATTCAGTTTTGACTAATTCCTTAGAAGCTACAGAAGATTATACTCGATAGACCAGTTGGTCTTTTTTTTGTAAAGCTATGTGAAAAGAATGCTTACTGGTTTGATAAATAGAGGGAATCGTGGTATACTTTTAGTGATTGATGTGAGGTGAAAATAAATTGAAGAAAGTAACAGAACAGACTTCTTATTATTTGAAACAAGCTAAAAGTAAATCTGTAAATTATATTAAAACGAATATATTATTTAGTACATTTATTATTACTTCTGTATTAAATGCGACATTGCTTCGTTTTTTAACTGTAAAAAATTATTTTGATTTTAGACCAATTTTAGCGGATTTGAGTGTAGTATTATTAATTGGTGCATTTGGTTATTTTTTAAAGCCAAAAAACCAGTTCAAATACTATTTTTCATGGTCTATCTTTTTTACTTTAATTTGTATTATTAATTCAATGTATTATACCAATTATATATCATTTGTATCAGCTTCCTTAATTACAACTGCTTTACAACTTAGAACGGTAGGAGATGCTGTCGTACAGAATGTTATGGAATTAAAAGATTTTTCTTATTTATGGCAAATTGTTGCGATGGTTTTTGTGCATCGGGCTTTAAAAAAGAAAAGTTATTATGTAAAGGTATCAAAAATAGAGAAAGGAAAAGTGAGAGCCTTAAATACTTTAGTAGCAGGTTTGATTACATTGGGATTTTTTATTTCAATGCTAAATAGTACTGATATTAGTCGTCTTGGAAAACAGTGGAATAGGGAATTTATTGTAACTCGTTATGGATTATATACTTATCAAGCCAATGATTTGGTGGCAAGTATTAAACCACAAATTAGTCCACTTTTTGGTTATGATGAGAAAGCAAGAGCGTTTAGAGAGTATTATAGTAATAGAGAAACAACACCAGCTAAAAATAAATATACTGATGTTTTTAAAGGGAAAAATATTATTGTAATTCATGCTGAGAGTATGCAGAACTTTTTAATCGATGCAGAGTTTAATGGAGAACAGGTAACACCAACTTTAAATAAATTGTCAAAAGAAGGATTATATTTTTCTAATTTTTATGCTCAAGACAGTGTTGGTACTAGTAGTGATAGCGAGTTTACGTTTAATACTTCATTAATGCCAACTACAAGTGGAACTGTATTTGTAAATTATTTTGACCGTGAATATATTACAATTCCAAAACTTTTGAAAGAGCAAGGGTATTATACTTTTAGTATGCATGGGAATAATGGTTCTATGTGGAATCGAAATGTAATGCATCCAAACTTAGGATATGATTATTTTTTCAATTATAAAAAAGATTTTGAAATAGATGAAAAAATAGGTTTAGGTCTTACTGATAAGTCTTTCTTTAGGCAAGCTGTTCCAAAGATATCAAAAATTAAAGAGGAAAATAAAAATTTTTATGGAGTTCTTATTATGCTTAGCAATCATACTCCATTTAATGATAAAGGAAAACCTTATAGTGATTTTGAGGTAGATTATAAATATGAACAAGTAAATGAGGAAACAGGAGAAGTAGAAATCGTTAGTGTTCCTTATTTAGAAGGTACAAAACTGGGAAATTATATTAAATCTGCACATTATGCAGATGAGGCACTAGGACAATTTATAGAAGAAATGGATGAAGCAGGGTTACTTGAAGATACAGTTCTTGTGATTTATGGAGACCATGATGCCAAATTAAAAAAGTCTGAGTTTGAACGTTATTATAATTTTGACCCAGAAACTCATACTACTTTAAGTAAAAGTGACTCAAATTACAAAGAATATGGATTTTATCAAGAAGAGCTAAATAGAAAAGTTCCATTTATCATTTGGACAAAAGATAATCAGTATAAGGAAGAAGTTACTGAGGTTATGGGAATGTATGATGTTTTGCCAACTTTAGGAAATATGTTTGGGTTTAATAGTCCTTATGCTTTAGGACATGATATATTTAGTGTTGATGAAAATGTGGTAGTATTTCCAGATGGGAATTGGTTAACCAATAAAATTTATTATAATTCTCAGGGGGATGCTTATTATAATTTACAGCCAGAGATACCAGTTAGTATTGATTATATGACTCATTATAGTGAACATGCAGAAAAAGTAATTTCTATATCAGATTCTATTATTGTTTATGATTTGATTAAGAAAACACAAGAAAAAGCATTAGAAGAAGAGTTATTAAAGGGTGGCAATAGATAGGAGCATAAATGTGAAAAGAAAAAGAAGGGTAAATAGAAAGATAAAAGTAATTATAATCATATTTGCAGTTATAATATTGGTTGCTTTGGGGTATTTTGTTTTTAAACCTTCAAAGTCAAGAAAGGCTCAGAATGTTGTTAAGATTGAAGAAAAAATTGAAAGTCATGGTTATGAGCTTGCGGAGAATGAAACCAGTTATTATAAAGAATTGTTTAAAAATTTAAAAGTTGTTTTAAATGAAAAGCCTTTGGATGAAAAGAAGTATGCTACTTTAGTAGGTCAGTTATTCTTAGCTAGTTTCTTTAATTTGGATAATAAAATTAGCAAAAATGATGTTGGTGGTTTGCAATTTGTATATTCTGATTTCAGAGAAGATTTTGAAAAATATGCTAAAGAAGGAATTTATCATTATGTAGAGAATAATATGTATGGAGATAGAAAACAAGTTCTTCCAATTGTAACGGAAGTGAGTGTTTTAAATGTAGAACCAATGACAATAACTTATTTAGATAAAAGTGATAAAGAAGGTTACAAGATCGATTTTAAAATTTTGTATGAAGAAGATATGGGATATCAAACAACTGCAACTCTATATTTGATTCATCATAATGATAAATTAGAAATAGTAAAAATGACAAAATAAAGTTGGTTTTTCCAACTTTTTTGTTTCATAATTTAATTTTTTGCATAAAATAGAGTAGAAGTGATAAATTTGATTGACAATTATTCTTTAATTCGGTACAATAAATATGTACTCAAAAATGGGTCTATAGCCAAGTGGTAAGGCGTGGGACTGCAACTCCCTGATCGTTGGTTCAAATCCGACTAGGCCCTCCATTTCTTTTTTTTGCAGGTGTGGTTCAATGGTTAGAATATGGCCTTGCCAAGGCTAGGATGCCAGTTCGATTCTGGTCACTTGCTCCAATTGAAAACAACTTACGGACTATTAAAGGTTCGTGAGTTTTTATTTTATATAAAGACTTTAGTTCTCTTTCTAGGAAGGAGGACTTTTTT